>JAUMXT010000085.1 GCA_030529015.1 Bacillota bacterium
CTGTTCACAGGCGCTAATTTGTCCATCCTTGTAGGATTTACTTTTTCATTCAAGCGGCTCGGCAATAAGTCGGCGGGGCTTTTTTCTCGGAATTTCCGAAAAAGCCACTCTTCTCTGATGCAAAGCCCGGGCACCTCACGCAGAGCGCAATTTTCTCCCACAAAAGTACGCTTTTGCATGCTTATAGGGGAACGCTTAGCTGTCTCGGACAGCTGAACCCACTCCGCTCAGCCGCGGAGTGGCTAAATTTTTGAAAAAGAAAAAATGGCCAATAAAACAAGTCGATTTATTGGCCATTTTCATATTTCTTTTTAAAAAGCCACGCCCGAAAAACCAGGTGCAGTTTTGCATACCATTATTGATCGATATTACTTGCATTTCGCCTACTTATCGCCGAATTACCGCTGTCAGACCATCACGAGAGCCAACCGCCACCGGTCAAAGTGGCCAAATCGCGAATTTTTAAGAAAAATCCCCAACCACCCTATTATTTCCATCTCCCTATCACGCATTTATGCTATAATGTGATAAATCAATAAACATTTACAGGTGAATCCAATGAATAAATCTAAAATGAAAATAATATATAGGGCGTCTACCGCTATATGCGTATGTTTGTTATTTGCCGCAACGTTGCTTGTGATTTTGAATTGGCGGCAAATTCCAAGCGAAATACCGGTCCACTACAACTTCCACGGCGAGGTGAACAGATACGGAGGCAAAGGCTCATTGATATTTATGATGTTGATGGCGTGGGTGCTTCTCGCAGTATTTTCTGTAATAACTAAATGCCCAAACAGCTGGAACATGCCGGTCAAAGTCACAGACGAAAACAGAGACAGGCTTTACCGCATAACCGAAACGATGCTGGAGACCGTGAAACTGATTGCTTGCCTGTTGTTTGTAGTTATGCTGGTAAACATTTCGACTGTGATGATGCTGCCACAATGGATAATCATGGTTTTGGTCATCGCTATGATGCTGGTGATTATTGTAAGCATATATCTTATGTATAAAAACAGATGATGGTTGACCGCTGGGGAGATTCGCGGTGGGTTAGTTCGCGGCCGTTAGTCGCCTTCCGGTGGTTTTTTTCTCGAAATTCCGGAAAAAGCCACTCCTATATTCTGCAGAGTTCGATTTTCTCACGTAAAGCTCATTTTTTTTCATGCAAAGGTGCACTTTTGCGTGCTTAAAAGCGGGTTCGTGGCCATCTCGGACAGCTGAACCACCTCCGCTCATCCGAGGAGTGGATTAATTTTTTATGTTTATTTTCAAAAAACCACACCGGCAATATCAGCAACCGGTTTTGGTATTATTATTGTACATATTGCAGCTATAAACCGATATAATGTCGGTTTAACTTACATCAGATTGGCTAAATCACACATATTCATTCAAAAAACCACACTAATCATCTATTTCTTATCGGAAACAGTCGCTCTCAGCTGACATATCCCCTGGGTCATGGTTCCCATCGGACAGAATGTGCACCAAGTCCTAGGCTTGTACAGAATCATAACAAGAAGTCCCAGTAAAAGCGATGTGAGCATCAGTCCGTAGAATCCGAAGCTGTACTGCGCGATCCAGTCAGGCACGAAGCCTGCAGAGTAAGTCCAGCCCCAAGGAACATTGAATGTCCACAGCAGTTTGATTGCTTCACTGAGTGAATCTGCACCTGCGGCAACAAGGTATGTGTTGAATACCATCAGTGCGAACATTGTCATGAAAAACGCCAGGAATCCATATCTGAACCATTTGCTGTACATCCATTTTGGTGTCGGCTTATTTCTTGAAATCTTAAGGCCGCTTCCAAGTTTCATGAACAGGTGCCCTCTTCCGCAGTATTTATTACAAAAGGCTTTTGATCCGCCAAATACTGCCAGCACGAGCGGCAGCAGGAAGTCTATCATCCCGAGCCATGCGAACAAGATATTAAAGAAACCCAGTGAGAAATAAATTACAGACCAAATCCATAGATTCTGATACCAATGCTTCTTCATGGGCGCACCTCCAGACTTATACAGCCCGTAGGGCATTCCTTAGCGCACTTTGCACATCCGACACATGTTTCAGGTTCTGCAAACGCATAATACCCCTGCTTTATTTCGATTGCCTCTTTGGGACAAACTATCATGCATGTCCCGCATGCTATGCAATTTTTCTTGTTTACTTCCGCATATTTCTTTGATGCCATGTTACCTCCTCTGCCCAACGCATTCCTGCATTTAAGGCAATAAAAAACTGTTTCATCGATATGATAACTCAACAAAACAGTTTTGTATGTGACTTTGTTACATAAACGATAACTATTTTCTCACGCTCTTTATATCCTGAAGCTGGAATCTGTACTCTTGCTCAACGTCAGGATATTTCTCATGATCGACTTCTTCTTGGAACATCTCCGCAGGACGTATCCATAACCCGCCGTCTTCATAAAGCTTACGGTAGATGACGTAGTCTTCGCCTGTTTCCGAATGCTTGGCTGTATCGACCAGCAGATAGTAATCGCCTTTAAAATGGCGGTATATTCTGTTAGTAATTATCGGGTTCATAGCGTCCTCCTTTAGCTCCTTAAATAAGACTTCTAATATCTATCTAAAATTCCTCTTACAAACTCCCTAAACCCATCAACCACACTTTCCGGGTGGACGATCTTAACGTCAGGGCCAAGCCCTGCTATCCAGCCGTAGAACTGTCCGCTCACTCTGACATCACAGCGCACTCTGAAGTGCGACTCATCCACCTTCTGTATGATGACGTCGGTGCCGAATCGGTCCATCACAACACCTATGAGCCTGTTGTCAAACTCCATCGTAACTTTATCGATCTTGCCGCCGTACATGCCGAAGGTATTTTTCGCAAAGATCGCCATGTCAAAGTTCTTGAAGACTTCTTCGCCGTCTCGGGTTTCTTTAAGGATTTCGATTTTCTGCATCTTGTCAACTCTGTAATGTTTTACAGTTTTGCTAAGCGCATCAAAAGCGATCATGTAATAATTTTCATCGTCCCAGGTGAGCGCCCACGGACTCACTTCGAACGGCTTGCCGTCATTTCTCGGCACAAGTTCCTTGTTCAAATCCCATTTGTAATATGTGAATCTGATCTTATTATCGCCAAGTATCGCATCGTGAATTTTGTCCACGTTATAGTAAATACTTTCATTTACAGTTTTAGTTCTGTTGGCAATAAACACCTGTCTTTGAAGCTGCTTAGCTTCTTCGGTGCTGGTCATGCTTTCGAGCTTTTTGATCAGCTCTATAGATTTCTTCGCGGTTATAAACTTGGATGCCTGCACTGCATCTACCAGCAGTTTCAGCTCAGGTAACTCGAATTTTCGGCTGCCGACATAGAATCCGGACGGTTTTTCTTTAGTGTATAAAATGTCCATCCCCCATGTCTTAAGGCTTTCGATGTCATCATAGATGGTTTTTCTCTCGGCATAAATGCCGTTTCTCTCAAGCATCTCAATCAGCTGCTTTGTCGAAACGCGGTGCTCTTCGTCGCTTCTTTCAAGAAGAGTCTCCATGACGTATAGGGTCCTGAGCTTATTATTCGTACTCTTAGTCATAAATTAAGCCTCCGTTCCGCTTACTACAATACATTTTACATAATTATTAAGTCATAAGCAATCCTTACTATTCGTCTATGTAAACCACCCCGTATTCTTTATATTCGTCAAAAGGTGCCAGCTCCGCCTCCGGCAGGCCTTTTCTCTTGAAGAATTTCTTTAGTTCGCTCCTGAAGGCTTTCCATGCAAAGCTCCCCCAGTTGATCTGAACCTCGTCGTGAAAATTTTTGCCGGCTATGGGCAAAGTACCCATGCTGCACTCTGTCTCAAACATTATGTTTTTCAAGATTGCCGCGGCATCAGGATCATTACTTCTCCAATCGTTTAATCTCTTTTCACATATTTCTCCGATCATTAATTTGTACATAAATAGCTCCTTAATCTGCACCTCCCAAGTGCTCTTGTACATAGTCGGCTACTGTCATATCGATGTAGCCTTCCTCGTCTTCCTCGACAAAGAGCTCCGGCGGGAACAAATAGCTTGCTCCGTCCTCACTTACTATCCTATACCACCCCTCCTCTACAGAAAGAACTTCGTAAACCTTGTTGTTTACCAGAGTAACTTTGTCTGACTTTCCTATGAATTTTTTTCTCATGTTACAACTTCCTTTCTACAATACATATATTTGGTACTGTAATTATAAAAAAACTACAGTCCAAAAGACTGGACTGTAGTGGTTCGTTTAATATATTCTATTGAAATTTTTCTTTATTAATCGACGAATTTTATTGAGAATTCACCGTCGTCGTATGAAACAATCATTGTTTTATCGCCTGCATCTGCCGCCTGTTTCTTCGCCTTGGCTGAGTGCAGTATAGCGTTGGCGAGAACTAATGTCGCCTTGAGGCTGTAGCTATCGTATACGCTTACTAGGCCATCAAACTTCAGCTTGCCTGCAGCTTCGATGTAGTACTGCATGCTTGTTATGGCATCTTCCAGCTGCTCTTCCGTTTTATCGCCACTAAAAATGCTGTTCATAATGCTTTCAGCTTCGTGTTTAACAAATACAGTCGGGAATTTGCTCTCTGAAGTAGTGCATCTTGAGATCTGTCCGGCCGCCTCGGAAAGTGCGCTTTGGAAGTCTCCTGTCTCAAGCTTGCTTATGTTAGCTATTATATCCTGTGCTGCTTCGCTGCCTCCGTTTGGCTTTGATGCGCAGTCGCCTATCGCGTAAAGGCGCTCTATGTTTGTTCTGTATGCGTCGTCTACAGATATGCCGCCGTTGAAGTTATGAACGGCCGGTGAAACCAGAATGCTTTCTTTAGTAACATCGATGCCGATGTACTGCTTGCAAATTTCCTTAACTTCAGGAAGTTTTTCGTTTATTACATCTTCCCCAAGGAATGCGATGTCAAGATACACCTGGCCTACCGCTTCGAACATGCACTTTGAAATATCATCGTTAGAAATGTCTGCTGCATTTTCGCCATATTTTTCTTCGATGAAATATATGCGGTTATCGCCGTCGTTATAATACAGTCTTCCGCCTTCTTTTAATGCGGCATCACTTATGAGAATACGCTTGTTAGGTGTTTCGATTGTGGTTGGATGAAATTCGATGGACTCGAGGTTTTCAAGTGTTACGCCCTGCATGAAAAGCTTGCCTGCTGCATAGCCGTCGCATATCGCAGTTCTTGTAGTTTTGCCGAACACGCCGAACGGACCGCCTGTTGCCATTACTACTGCATCTGCATATATGGCTGTCAGCGACCTTCCTCTTTCATCATAAAATACCGCTCCGTGACAAACGCTGTCTTTCATAAGGAGTGAATGAAATCTGATTCCAGGGCTTAGTTTGATGGTGCCCTCGTTTTCATATTTACGGACTTTTTCTGTTAAGCCTGCTAACAGGTCAACGTCTGTAGATGTTCCGACGATCGGCACTGATGAAACCAGTAAAACTTCTATTCCTGCAGCGGCTGCTTCAGTCGCACATGTTAATCCTGAAACGCCGTTTCCTACTACGATTATTTTTCTCATAAATACCTTCCTGCGTGTGTTAGCTAGTATATTTTGTCTATTATAACATAATCAGGCGACAATCGAAACTTAGAATCCCATTTCTTCATCGATAAGTACTATCTCGACATCTTCGACATCGTTCATCTTCCTAAGATAAAGAACCAGTGCGTTGCAGATCCTTTCGGGGCTTTTGCAGTCAAAGCATTTTTCACCACCGCTTGCTACACACGGTGTAGGCAAATCGTATTTCATGGAGTTCTTTGGAGCCGCTACGTTTCTGGCGCGGTCGATGGCGCTCTGCAGATCCGGTTCTATCTTATTGGTGCTCACTATGAAATATACTTTGTCGTGTCCGAATAGCGATCCTGCTACTCTATTTCCCGTACCGTCTATGTTGACCATTTCTCCTGTTTCAGCCATGGCATTGACTGAGGTCAGAAACACTTCTGTCGTGAGTGTTTTCTTGGCAATTTCAAGGAACTCATCGTTATCCTTGCCTTGATATGGGTCGTGGACTTCGTTGTGTGCTGACAGTCGTTTAAAAAGCTCCATGTCTATCATCGTTCTGGAATCACCGAAGCCTACTATTTTGCCGTCGATTTGGCTGTCGATGTAGTCTGCTGCTTCTTTAGCTGTGGAGAACAGGTTGACTGTGTATAGTTTGTCTTGTAATGAGCGTATTGTTTTATTTATGTCCATAGTTGCCTCCCATCCACTCTGCTATTTTATCTGCTGTGATTTCGATTTGCTCCTCTGCTGTTATCTCCGGTTTTCCGTCACCGTCTTGTGGCCCATACATCCCAAAGCCTGCGTGGCAACCACCGTCTATGATAAACTCTGCATAGCCCTTTGGAAGATTGGCAAGGTTCTCTTCATACTTCATTTTATTCAAGACCTTGTCTTCGCTGCCGTATATGGTGAGAACTTCAAGACCGGTCTGTTTAAGGTCTGCTGTCGAATACGAGCCCAGCAGCACCACGCCATTTAGTTGGTCTGCGCGGTCCGAAGCGTACGATGCAGCCATAGACCCGCCGAGGGAATGCCCGCCGATGTACCAAGCGTCGATGTCTTCGTAAAGCTCAAAAAGTCCGTCTGCGGCCTTTACATCCAGGACTGCCAGATTGGCCGGCATCTCGGTTAAAATGCAAAGTATTCCGTGCTTAGCAAGAGCGGTCATGAGCGGCTCGTATGATGCCGCCTCCACCTTGCCTCCGGGATAGAATATAAAGCCTGCTTTAGGATCCTGCGGGATAAATGCGATGTTATCTTCTTCAAGGGTTTCTGTAGTTATTTCGTTTTGATTGATTTCTATGTATGCTTCTATTGCCTGGTCGTCGGCGTGGTAATAGTCGACTATGTATATGATTGCGCAAGCGATTAAGATTATCGCTATAACGATTCCGTAGAACCTGCATTTGCTGCATTTTTTGCAGCCTTTTTCTGTACAACTGCTCATTGTTCCGGTCTCCAATCTATAATGTTAGTTATATTATATAACGAATTTACCGGTTAGTCAGTGATTTT
>JAUMXT010000086.1 GCA_030529015.1 Bacillota bacterium
ACTATGAGAAAGGCTTTGTATTATGGGTACGGAGGACCGAAGGCGAAAGTGAAGAAAAATAATGCCGGATGGGTTTCTACTTCTATAGCTTTGTCTCGTGCTAACGGCAAGGGCGGAGGTACTGTATCCGCACAGAAGTTTTACAAGTCACTTAAGAATTACGCTGTGCCGCCTGCCAGCTTTAAAGTTTACTATTGCAAAACTGCAGGAGGAAAGCAGGCACTTTGCTATTGGACATACTCACCGGAAGGTAAGGTTAGAGTTCAAAAGGTTTCGTCAGATCCGGCAGTTACAGCAGATGCTGATTATTCATTAAGCGGTGCAGTGTATGGAGTGTATAAAAACAAATCGTGTGCATCAAGCAGTAAGGTCGCGACGCTTACAACCGGTTCTTCAGGTGTATCGCAGAAGGTAACGCTTGATAAGGGGACATATTATGTGAAAGAAATTACTGCGCCAAAAGGTTTTGAGCTGAGCAATATCGTTTATACTGTTTCCGTTACAGACCAATGCGATAAGACTGTATCAGTGAAAAACGTTCCGATATATGATAAGGAGCTTATATTGATACAAAAGATAGACTCGGAGTCCGGGGAACCTATCCCATCGGGGATAGGTGAACTGGCAGGTGCCGAATTCACGGTAAACTACTATGAGGGCACCGATTGGACAGCAGATCCCGCTAAAGAGGGCGCCGAGCCTAAAAGCACATGGGTGCTGAAGTCTAACGGTAACGGATATGTTCGTTTCGGAGATGAAGAAGCTGAAGTGTCGGTTGATGAACTATATCATACTTGCGTTGAGGAGTTGAAATTTCCCGTAGGGACATTCGTGATAAAAGAAACTAAGGCGCCTGTCGGCTATAACTTAAACGACGAGATTTATTTATTTAAGGTGGTTGAAGATGATGATGTGCCCGGCGTATTTATAGATAAAATCGCGACTACTGTGATAGCGGACAGACCTATAAGAGGGGACTTGGAAATTATAAAGAGAAACAGCAGTACAGGTGAGCCGATGGAGGAAATCACATTTGACGTAATAAACACGGCAGATAGCAGTGTGGCCGCAACCCTCGTTACAGATGAGAACGGATATGCAACAACTGCAACGGAGGAACATCCTAACGGGAGTCTTTTGTATGGTGATTATATAGTAAGAGAGACAGAAACACCTGTAGGTTATTTGCCGCATGAGGATATACATGTGAGTATAGATGAGGACAATGAGATGATTACGTTGGAAATCGAAAACATTCCGGCTGAAATAAAGACGAATGCATCATTTAAGGGCAGCGATTCAAAAGAAATCCTTCCAACCGGCGAAGTGACGATTGTCGATGAGGTCAGCTATAAGAATTTGATTCCGGGAACTGAATACACATTGGAAGGGATTCTTATGGACACAGCTACGGGAGACCCCTTGGTGATAAACGAAGCTAATGTGACTTCCGAAATACAATTTATTCCCGAGAGTGCCGACGGAAGCATATCGATGGAATTTACGTTTGATGCGAGTGGGCTTTCGGGAAGATCCACAACCGTGTTCGAGAAGCTCTATGTGGGCGCGGTAGAAGTAGCATCACACGAAGACATTACCGATGTAGGACAGACGGTAGGGTTTATTCTTGTAGAGGAGAAGCCGCCTGCCGAGGTTGCTGAAACCGGTGATTTTACAGACAGAATAATATATTTGACTTTAGCGACTTTAATAATTTCAGCCATAGGTGCGTTAGTGACAGTCAGAAGAGGGAAAATATAATAAGCAAACAAAAGATTCAAGTAAAAACACTTGACACTATATATACCGTGATGTATACTATCATAGGTTGATAACGTGTCAAGTGTTTTTGCTTGTCAAAAAATAAGATGCTTGAAACCGGAGGAGAAGAGAATATGAAGATAGATGATATAACGCAGGCGAGCCTGTTATATGATTTTTACGGACAACTCCTCTCTAAAAGACAGAGGGAGGTCATGGAGCTTTACCATGAAGAAAACCTTACTCTGGCAGAAATCGCTGACGAGTTTGGCATCAGCAGACAAGGCGTACATGATGCGCTGAAGAACGCGGAGAAATCTCTTAACGGGTACGAAGAAAAACTGGGGCTTGTAGCCAAGTTTCAAAAGAGTACCGATGCAGTGCATGAAATCGATACCATAATCGAAGAAGTGATCGGCAAGCTGCACGAGGGAAACGGCACGTCAGACAGAGTTATAGGAAGTTTAAAAAAAGTTAAAGATATTATAGATAATTTGGAGGAATGATCAAATGGCATTTGAAGGATTATCGGAAAAACTGCAAGGGGTCTTTAAAGGCCTTAAGGGAAAGGGAAGCCTCACAGAAGCCGATATAAATGCGGCAATGCGAGAAGTCAAGCTGGCTCTGCTGGAAGCAGACGTTAACTTCAAGGTCGTTAAGGACTTTGTAGCGAGCGTCAAGGAAAAGGCACTAGGCGAGGATGTAATGGCAAGCCTTACTCCCGGACAGCAGGTTATAAAGATAGTAAATGAAGAACTCATCGACTTGATGGGAGGAACAAGCAGCAAGCTTACATACTCACCTAAGGGATTTACCGTTTACATGATGGTAGGTCTGCAGGGTACAGGTAAGACTACTACCTGCGGTAAGCTGGCAAATTACCTCAAGAAAAACGGTAAGGTTCCTATGCTTTGCGCATGTGATATATACAGACCGGCTGCGATAGACCAGCTGGAAGTTGTAGGTAAGACTGTAGATACTCCCGTGTTTACCATGAGAGACTGCAAGGAGCCTGAAAAAATCGCACTTGCGGCAATCAAGGAAGCAGAGAAAAAAGGATGCAACGTACTGATCGTCGATACGGCAGGTCGTTTGCAGATAGATGAAGAACTGATGGAAGAGCTGGCAGTACTTAAGAAGGCTGTTAAACCACATGAAATACTTCTGGTAGTAGATGCTCTCACAGGTCAGGACGCAGTAAACGCTGCAGAAGGATTCAACGAAAAACTTGGTATAGATGGTATCATCATGACTAAGATGGACGGTGACTCACGAGGCGGTGCGGCACTTTCGACTAAGAAGGTGACAGGAAGACCTGTAAAGTTCGTCGGTATGGGTGAAAAATTCGATGCGCTGGAGCCTTTCCATCCGGAAAGAATGGCAAGCAGGATCCTGGGCATGGGAGATATGCTGACACTCATCGAAAAGGCTCAGGAAGACTACGACGAGAAAAAGGCCATCGAACTTGAGAAGAAGATGCGCCGAAACAAGTTCACTCTTGAGGATTTCCTGGATCAGATGGGACAAATCAAGAAGATGGGCGGCATTGGTTCCGTATTAGGTATGATGCCGGGCATGAACAACAAGGCCATGAAGAATCTCGACATGGAAAAGAGTGAGAAAGAATTCGTTCAGATGGAAGCTATAATTCTTTCGATGACAAGGGAAGAAAGAGAAAATCCGTCAATACTCAACGCCAGCAGAAGACGAAGAATCGCGGCAGGCTGCGGACAGCCGGTGTCTAAGATCAATCAGCTCGTTAAGCGCTATGAAGAATCAAAGAAGATGATGAAGAGCATGATGGGCGGCAGAGGCGGCAAAATGAATAGAATGTTTAGGGGATTTTAACCTTTACAGAATAAATGACAATTAATTTTTTTAATATTTTTAGGAGGAAACAAAAAATGGTAAAAATCAGACTGAAGAGAATGGGAGCACATAAGAAGCCTTTCTACAGAGTAGTAGTTGCAGATGCTAGAGCACCTAGAGATGGCAAGTTCATCGAAGAAATCGGATATTACAATCCAATGACAGAACCTGCAGACATCAAAATCGATGAAGAAGCAGCTAAGAAGTGGTTAGGAAACGGAGCTCAGCCTACAGACACAGTAAAGAGACTCTTCAAAACAACTGGTATCTTATAGAAAGCGGTGAAGCCAATGGTGGAATTAGTTAGTGCAATTGCAAAGTCACTAGTTGAACATCCGGAAGCTGTAGAAGTTTCGGAATCACAGTCCAATGGCACTACTGTTATACAACTGAAAGTAGCTTCAGACGATATGGGTAAGGTGATCGGCAAACAGGGCAGAATCGCCAAGGCTATCCGTACCGTTGTTAAGGCTGCAGCTACCAAGGCTAATGCTAAGGTGGTAGTTGAAATAGTTCAATAGAGACGAATGTAGGGCACATGTATCTGATATATGTGCCTCTATTTTTTGAAGGGCTGCAATGCCCGACCGGTTTAAGGAGAAAAATGGAAAAGATCAAGGTTGGAAAAATCGTAAACGCAGTTGGCCTTAAAGGTGAAGTTAAAGTATATAACTATTCGGACAGCTCCGAAATATATGAAATAACACCGGAAGTATATGTAGGCAGCGAACTGCTTGAAATCGAAAACGTGAGAGAGCAGAAGAATATGGTTATTCTTAAGCTCGAAGGTATAAACGACAGAAACGCCGCTGAGGCTGCAAAGGGCAGGGAGATATTTATCACAGAAGATGACCTGCCGGAGCTGGAAGAAGGCGAATACTACGTTAGAGACCTTATCGGGATGATCGTTAAAGAAGGCGATACAGTTCTCGGAAAGGTCACAAATGTTCTGCAGAACACTGCGCAGGACGTTTTTGAGGTGGAAAGAGAGAATGGAAAGCAGCTGCTCATACCTAGAGTAGATGAGTTCGTTCTTGACATAGATTTGGAAACTCGTGAGATAAAGGTGCAGCTGCCTGAGGGGCTGCTGGAACTCTAGTGATTGGAGAATGGTATGAAAATTGATGTACTTACATTGTTCCCTGAAATGTTTGGGCCTGTAGTAGGCAGCAGCATACTCGGCAGGGCCGGTGAAAAGGGAATACTTGAGGTCAAAACTACCGATATCAGAGATTTCAGTAACGACAAGCACAATAAAGCCGATGACTATCCGTTTGGCGGAGGCGGCGGCATGGTGATGATGGCAGATCCTATTTTCGGTGCGCTGGAATCTGTTAACGCTCAGGGGAAAAAGATAATTTACATGTCGCCGAGAGGCAAGATCCTCGATAGCGATAAGATAAACGAACTGGCTGCCCTTGATGAGCTGGTGATATTGTGCGGACATTACGAAGGTGTAGATCAGAGAGTACTGGATTACTGGAATATGGAGGAAATATCTATAGGTGACTATGTACTTACGGGAGGAGAGCTTCCTGCAATGGTAGTTATAGATTCTGTTGCAAGGATGTTGCCCGAAGTATTGGGGAATGAAAATTCTGCGTTAGATGAATCCATATATTCAGGACTTTTAGAACATCCGCAGTATACTAAGCCGAGAGAATACAGAGGTATGAATGTGCCTGAAGTACTCGTTAGCGGCAATCATAAGCTTATCGATCTTTGGAAGTTCAGAGAGGCTCTTATGCTTACTAAAGAGCGCAGACCTGACCTATATGAAAGATTCGTGAAGGAACACGGCGATTTTTCCAAGGATGAAGCTAAAATACTGGAAGAAATAGATAAAATGGACCTGTAGAACATTGCAAGGTGCGGCTCTTTGGTGTAAAATAAAGTGATGAAAAACAAACTTACGAAAAAGACAAAAAAGGCAATATGTATTTATATAGCAGCCTTGCTCATACTATATGTCGTTGTCGAGATTTTACCGAGAGTGACGGATATTTTCGAAACCACGCAGGTTTTAGAGCCGGGAAATCTTAAGCTTTCATACGAGACCAAGGGATATCTTATCAAGGAAGAAAGTGTAGGAATCGCCTATGAAACCGGGCAGATAGAATACCTGACTGAGGTAGGCGCTGCCATCAAGAGAGGACATCCTTTAGTGGCTGTTGAAGCAGATAAAGACCCCGGCGACAAGACACCCAGATATGAGGACTATACAGAGAGACTTGCAGGGTATGATGGGTTGTACAGTGATTATAGTGCGCCTATAAGCGGTGTGTTCAGTTTGACTATCGATGGATATGAGGATTACTTTATTCCTGAGAATATGCATACCATGAAGCGTCATACTGTAGAGCATATCGGACTTAAGCCTGCTGAACTTGAGCGAAAATCCGTTATAAGAGGAGAGCCTATATACAAGGTTACATGGGATGATTACTGGTATGTACTCTGTTGGGTAGAAAAAGAAACGGCAGAAACATACACTGAAGGCAAATCAGTTATTCTTGAATTGCCTGAAGGTGAAGTCAACGCACGTATCCATAGCATAGAAAAAGAAGAGAACAGCGATGATTATCGCGTGATCTTTTATCTGAATGTGTATTATGAAGCACTCGCCGAAAGCAGAGCTGAGGATATCAGCATCGTAACAAGTGATAACGAAGGTCTGCTGATAGATAATAAATGCATAATCGAGAAGAACGGTCAGACAGGCGTTTATGTAGTAAATAAAAATGGCGATTATGTTTTCACAAGGATAAAGGTAATTGCTTACGATGATAAGCATTCCGTAATAGAAGACGTTACTTTCTATGATGAAGAAGGAAACCAGGTCTATACTGTCGACGTTTACGATGAAGTGCTGAAGAACCCTAAGGGTGCTTTGGAAAAAGACCTGCAGCAAGAGGCGAAGGAAGCAGAGCAGAGTGATAAGGAGGATTGATCCTATGGAGGACATTAGAGGTAATCTCAGTAAGATAAACGAACAGATAAAGCTTTGCGCTGAAGGCTGCGGCCGAAATGCCGAAGACGTGCTTCTTTGCGCAGTAAGCAAGACAAGAACTCCGGAGGAGATAAACATAGCTATCGATGCAGGTGTTACGGATATCGGCGAGAATAAGGTCCAGGAAATAATGGACAAGTTCGATGCGGTAAAGCCTGTGAAGTGGCACATGATCGGACATCTTCAGACCAACAAGGTTAAATACATAATTGATAAGGTGTCGATGATCCATTCGGTGGATTCGTACAAGCTGGCGGCTGAAATCAACAAGAGAGCAGGTCAGCACGGAATCGTTATGGATATTCTGCTTCAGGTAAATTCAGCTGAGGAAGAAAGCAAATTCGGTATCACTACAGATGAAACCGAAGCGCTCATAAAGGAAATGACGCTGGAGGAGAAGATCGGCCAGATGAACCA
>JAUMXT010000014.1 GCA_030529015.1 Bacillota bacterium
AAAAGGGGAAGGTATGGCGATAATAATTGAACTGGTCGTATTGACAATCGGATTTGTCCTGCTAATCAAGGGCGCAGACTGGTTCGTCGATGGGGCCTCCGGGATAGCGGCCAAGCTGGGAATCCCGCAACTGGTAATAGGGCTTACGATAGTAGCCATGGGAACGAGTGCGCCTGAAGCGGCTGTAAGTATTTCGGCTGCATTCAAAGGCAGTGCAGACATAACGATAGGAAACATCGTCGGAAGCAATATCATGAACATCCTGATAATATTAGGGCTTTCGGCGGTGATCACACCGCTCAGAGTAGCTAAATCCACAGTTAGATATGAGATACCGTTCATGATACTGATGACGGTGCTTCTCATGGTGCTGGGACTTAGCGGAGAGATAACTGCACTTAACGGACTCATTCTTTGGGGCTTCTTCATATTGTATTTTGTTTACCTGATAGTTCTCACAAAGAAGCAAAACACTACAGGCAAGCATATATGCAGGGGAGATGCGGCCAATGCAGTGAAGGAAACGTTTGCCGAGATCAGTGCGGAAAAGAAGCGCGTGTCAATTCCAAAGGCTGTGATTCTCGTGCTTATAGGAATGGCTCTTATAGTGCTGGGCAGCAACCTGGCCGTAGATGCCGCAAGCGACCTGGCCAGAATGTTCGGGTTTAGCGAACGAATCATAGGCCTTACAATAGTGGCGCTGGGAACATCTCTGCCGGAGCTGGTAACGTCGGTAATGGCGGCAAGAAAGGGCAATGCAGATATTGCCATAGGTAATATAGTAGGAAGCAACCTCTTCAACATACTGTTTGTTATAGGCACGTCTTCCTTGATAATACCGATCCCATTCGCATCAGCATTTGTGGTGGACTTCGCGGTGGCGACAGTGGCGGCAGTGATTTTATGGATATTCTGCCTGAGAGAAAACAGGCTAAGCCGTATATGCGGCGGTGTAATGCTGGCCACATACGTTATATACTTCACGGTTTGGCTTATATAAGTAAAAAAAGCAAATAATATAAGAAAAAAGACTTCGCCCAATTATCGAAGTCTTTTTCATTTCGGTTCATCATTATTATTATCATTATTTTGAAGGAGGTGCCTTAGCACATTTATATAGTAACACCCCTTCATGCCGTTTTGAGGTCGAATTTGTGAAGAATCGCTGAATAAATCACTCGGCAGGTGTAATAACACCGAGCTTGACTTTCATGGTGAGTATTCTCTTCACAGAATCATCAATTTCCGCGATGTCGATAACGCCATCTTCAACTGCCTTCAAGACTGCCGTATACTGCTCTTTGTAATCGCCACTGCAGATCATATCGTTACCGGCCAGGACAGCAGCTATAGCCGCATCTCCTGCAGAACCGTAATCGGTAACAGCACCCATGATAAGATCATCCGTAATAACGACGCCTTCGAAGCCGATGTCGTTTCTGAGAAGTGAATTGACGGCAGGTGACAGAGATGCCGGATGCTCTTTATCTAACGATGCCACAGTGTTATGTGATACTAAAACGCAGTGAGCTCCTGCATCGATACCGGCGATGAACGGCAGAAGGTCATTGCCCCAAAGCTGCTCGGCGCTCGTCTTACTTACATGTTTACCTTTATGAGTATCGGTAGCGTTGCCATATCCAGGGAAATGCTTAAGGCTGCAGCCCATACCATCCTCAACACATGCAGACACAACGGTTTCTATATAAGAAGCAGTCGTTTCGGCATCCTCTCCGAGGCTTCTCGAATATATGTAATCATCCGGATCTGTACTTATATCACATACCGGCGCCAGGTTGAGATCGATCCCTATGGATTTAAGCAGAGCGTTTTTTTCGTGCGCATCTTCCTCTATGGCTTCAAGGCCGCCTTCTCTATAAAGGTCGCCCGGGGATTTGAACGGTTCGCTTCTGAATGCTTCAGATCTGCTGACTCTGGCAACAAGACCGCCCTCTTCATCGACGGCTACGATAGGAGGAATATTACACGCTTCGTCTATAGAATCAAGCTTGCTATTCAGCGTCTTCTTGTCGGTATTTTCAAAGCTCGGTCCGAACAACAGCACGCCGCCGAGATGGTGCTTATCAACGGTTTCGGCAGACGGGGTCTTGCTGTAAAAGCAGCCCATAAACATTTGTCCGACCTTTTCTTCTGTCGTCATGGATTCCATGATTTCATCTACAAGCTTCTCTGTTCTGTTTTTTTCAATCTTTGTTTTTACGGGCTTTTCGGTCTCCCAGATCTTAGCTCCGGCAACGCAGACTCCTGCAAAAATCAGCATTATTAATATGTATATTACAAATCGTTTGTTATTCATTTCAGTCATTCCTTAATTGTTGTTTATATAAACTGACGAAGTCTTCTCACAAGTATTGAAGCGGCAATTATCTTGATGATATCCGCAGGGATGAACGGCACTACGCACATGGTGACCGCAGCAATAAATTCAGCTTTCATAACCACCATGAACCATAACGTCCCGAAGCAGTAGCAAAGCACGGCTCCGGCGGCCATGGCCGCCATGCAAAGCGCAAGCTCTCCTGCACGCCCTGCGGGCGGCGATGTGCGCTTTGGAAGATGCTCAAGGATGAAGCCTATTAGGAAGGCGGCGACGATATAGCCTGCGATAAAGCCTCCTGTAGGGCCGGCCAAAACACCGGGTCCTGCCTGAAATCCTGCGAAGACCGGAATGCCGGCAATGCCTGCCAAGGCGTATACTGCCATGGAAATCGCACCGTATTTGCTCCCAAGAAGCGCTCCTGCGAGGAAAACCGCCAGTGTCCCGAGATTCATGGGAATAGGCGTGAACGGCAGGGGAATAGTAATGTAAGAACATACTGCCGTTAAGGCGGTGAACAAACCGCAGAGCACCAGATATGAAGTTTTAGAGCTGTATTTAGAGTGTGTCATATCAAATTCTTATGGAAATTTCTCCTGAGGTTAGTGTTTCGCGTGTTCCGTCGGTATAGAGGACCATGAGACCGCCGTTTTCGTCAATGCCGAGGACTTTGGCGCGGCTTGACGGAACCTCTGATGGATCGTTTATGTAGATTCCTTTATAAACGGTTACGGTTTTGCCGATAACCAGGTTTTTTTGTCGATATGTGTCGATAAATGTTCGCGATTCGATGTCCTGCATCAGGTCAAGGGTCTTGCTTATGACTTCGGCGGCAAGAATCGGCGCAGAATATTCGCCGCTTATTGCACCTGCTATGTCGGCAAGTTCCTTAGGGAAACCTTCGACAGAAGTGTTGATACCGATGCCGATGATGATGCTTTCGATTTGGCCTGTTTCGAAATCCGTAATGCCTTCGCTTAAGATACCGCAGACTTTTTTATTATCGACGTAAACGTCGTTGACCCATTTTATGTCGGTTTTTATATCACATATTTCTTCGATGGATTCAGCAACGGCTACAGCGGTGGCAGTAGTCACAAGCCCGGACATGGTGAAATCGAAGTCGGGCTTAATGACGATGGATATGTAGATCCCGTCTTTAGGTGAGTAAAAGCTGCGGCCGAGCCTGCCCTTGCCGGCAGTCTGGCTTTTGGCGATCACTACGGTGCCGTGAGGGGCTCCTGTAAGGGCCAGCTGCTTAGCTTTCGTATTGGTGGAATCGATGGTATCGTAGACGTGGATATCGAGCTGCTTATAACGATCGGGAAGCTCGTTTATTAAAGCGTCCTGCGTTATACAGCCGTTACCGGTCACGAGCCGATAGCCTTTATTTGTAACGGCTTCGATCGAATAGCCTTCTTTTCTTAAAGAAGTAATGGCCTTCCATATGGCGGTCCTGGAGACATCCATTTTTTGTGAAAGAAACTCTCCTGAAACGAAGCCGTCCGTATTATTTTTTAAAGTTGTAAGTACCGATTCTTTTACAGACATAATACGCTCCTTGCAGTAATAAATTCGGCTGTAAACTAGTTCTTGCTTGATGATTGTAAACCATTAAAAAAAGATTGTCAACCACATGCAATGGTTGTATTGACAACTATTGCAATGAAGAGTAGAATGGTTGCATTGACAACTAATTTAGGTGGGAAATAAAATGGATAATAAGAAAAAAACGGCAGGAGCCCCAATCGATATACAGTTGGGGTTTTCAATAATCCACAGACATGGGCGCATCATGAACGACAGGGCGGTCAAGCGCTTCAGGCTCAGCGGCCAGCAGATGGGATATCTCAAGTATATTGCTGACCACAAGGGGACGTCTCAGGAAGAACTGGCAAAGGCAATGCGTATAGACAAGGGTGCTATAGCTAAAGCTGTTAAGGACATGTGCGCGAAGGGTTATGTATATAGGGAACCTAACCCTCATGACAGGAGGGCGTATTGTCTTTTCCCGACAGAGAAATCGAAGAAGATTTCGGAGTGCGGAGAAAAACATTATGAAGAATTCCATAAGCGGCTTACAGAGGGGATGTCCGACGAAGAGGTCGAACAGTTTAAGGTGCTTTTAGGAAAAATAACTGATAACATGGCAAAAATAATGGAAAGGGGTAATGACATATGAAAACAGTACTGAGGTACTATATTCCATATGTCCCATATATTTTGCTCATAATTCTGTTCTTGTTTGGTCAGGCGATGTGCGAGCTGGCACTACCGGGATACATGGCTGACATAATAGACGAGGGCATAGTGAAAGGAAATATGGGAGTCATATGGGATACCGGCCTTATTATGATCGCGGTTTCGGCGGCCACGATGGTTTTCGCTGTAAGCGGAGGCTTCCTGGCGGCAAGGACGGCGGCCAAGTCTTCAAGAGACATAAGGCATGAGCTGTTCAGCAGAGTGACGAATTTCTCTGCGGCGGAGTTGGAGGAATTCTCCACAGCATCGCTTATCACAAGATCCACAAATGACGTACAGACTGTACAGCAAACGACAGTAATGCTTCTGCGAATGGCAATATTCGCACCGATAATGGGAGTAGGTTCTGTCGTGAGAGCACTGGAAACCAGCGTATCGCTGTCATGGACAGTAGGTGTGGCGCTGGTTACTATAATAGTGATCATGGTTATAGCATTTCTGGTGGTACTTCCTAAGTTCAAGGTTCTCCAGCAGAAGCTTGACAGACTGAATCTCATAATGAAGGAAAGACTTTCGGGAGTGCTGGTTATCAGAGCATTTACTACCGAAAAAAGAGAAGAGAAGAGATTCGACATAGCAAACTGGGATCTGACTAAGTTGAATATCTTCATCAACAAGGCGATGTCGTTCTTGATGCCTGCATTGATGTTCGTAATGAACGCGGTAGGCGTTTTGATCATATGGGCGGGGGCGCATCTCATTGAAGCGGACAAATTGATGATAGGCGATATGTTGGCATATCTGCAGTATGCTATGCACGTTATCATGTCGTTTCTGTTTGTAACAATGATGTTTATCATGATTCCGAGAGCTGCAGTATCGGCTCAGAGAATAGGCGCAGTCCTTGAGATGAAGCCTACAATAACAGACCCTAAGGACCCTAAGGAAGCTAAGGACGAAGAACAGCACGGTCGCATAGAATTCGAGAATGTGAGCTTTGCATATCCTGACGCAGAGGAAAAATCTCTCGAAGGAATCAGCTTTACGGCGGAGCCGGGAAAAACCACAGCAATAATCGGCGGTACAGGATCGGGAAAATCTTCCCTGGTCAAACTGATACCGAGATTTTATGATGTGACCGAGGGCAGGATTCTCGTTGACGGCATAAACGTGAAGGATATGACGCAGCACGACCTCAGAGCGCAGATCGGGTATGTGCCGCAGAAGGGGCTGCTGTTCTCAGGAACTATCGCTACTAATCTGCAGTACGGTAAGGCCGATGCTACGGCAGAGGAAATGGCTGAAGCTATTGAAATCGCACAGGCTACAAGTTTTATCGCAGAGAAAGAAGCAGGTATTGATGAAGATGTGGCGCAGGGCGGCACCAACGTCAGCGGTGGCCAGAAGCAGAGGCTCAGCATAGCCAGAGCATTGGTGAAGAAGCCTAGGATATATATTTTTGACGACAGTTTTTCGGCTCTCGACTTTAAGACGGACAAGGCCTTGAGAAAGGCGCTCAAAGAAAAAGTCGGCGACAGCACTATAATTATAGTTGCTCAGAGAATAAACACTATCATGGACGCCGATCAGATATTGGTATTAGACGATGGTAAGCTGGCCGGCAAGGGAACACACGACGAACTGATGAAAAACTGCAGCGTATATAAAGAAATCGCGCTCTCACAGCTTAGTGAAGAAGAACTGGAAAGGGGGCGTGAATAATGTCAAAGAATTTCGGTAAGACAATCAAGAAGCTGCTGAAATATCTGAAGCCGTATAAATTCAGATTGATAGTAGTTGTTGTTTTCTCGATACTGAGTACAGTATTCGCCATCGTATCTCCTGCAGTTCTGGGCGCGGCTACAGACAAGGTGGTAAGAGGGCTTTCAAGCGCAGCAGGCGTTGATTTCGGCGGTCTTTTTAACATTCTGATGATACTGCTGGGTATGTATCTTTTGAGTCTCAGCTTCAGCGTTACGCAGGGACTTATCATGGCAAATGTATCACAGAAGGTGGTTTATACTCTTCGTGAAGAAATGAGTAACAAGCTGGACAGACTGCCGCTGAAATATTTTGATACTAAGACACACGGTGAAATCCAGAGCCGAATGGTAAACGATATCGAAACCATAAACCAGACTTTATCAAACAACCTTACGGCGACCATCGGAAGCATAACTACAGTTGTGGGTACGCTTTTCATGATGATCCGCATAAGCTGGCTGATGACTTTAGTGGCGCTTATCAGTATGCCGCTTTCGATGCTAGTTATAAAATTCGTTGTCGGCAAGTCGCAGAGACATTTCGACAATCAGCAGAAATATCTCGGTCTCGTTAACGGACATGTGGAAGAAATGTACACGGGACATGAGATCGTCAAGGCGTTCAACAGAGAAGAAGAGTCGGAAAAAGTCTTTAACGAGTATAATGAGAAGCTGTGCGAATCGGCATGGAAATCTCAGTTTATCTCGGGCTTTATGCAGCCGGCGACTATTCTCATAGGAAATCTGGCATACGTGGCTGTCTGCCTTTTGGGCGGATTTATGGCCATCAACGGCAAGGTCTCCATCGGTGAAATACAGGCGTTTATCCAGTACGTGAGAAACTTCAACCATCCTGTTTCGCAGCTTGCCAGCATCGTCAACCAGTTCCAGTCGGCAGCATCTGCGGCAGAGCGTATTTTCGAACTTATAGAGGAAGAAGAGGAAGTGGACCTTGATAAGGAGCCTGCGGCTCATATCGATGTCGATAATGCAAAGGGGCACGTTTCTTTCGAGAATGTAAAGTTCGGATACAAGAAGGATGAGCCTGTTATCAAGGACTTCTCATTTGATGCAAAGCCGGGACAGAGAGTAGCCATAGTAGGCCACACAGGTGCAGGCAAGACGACTATCGTGAAGCTTTTGATGAGATTTTACGAGCTGGATGGCGGTAAAATCACTATCGATGAGACTGATATAAAGGATCTTTCGAGAGAAAATTTAAGAGATTTGTTTGGAATGGTCCTTCAGGATACGTGGCTGTACAATGATACTGTGAGAGAAAACATAAGATACGGCTGTAACGATGCCACAGATGAAGAGGTTGAAGAGGCAGCTAAAGCGGCGCATATCGACCATTTTATTAAGACTCAGCCTAAAGGATATGATATGGAAATCAATGAAGAGGCATCGAATATCTCTCAAGGTCAGAAACAGCTGCTTACTATAGCGAGAGCATTCCTGGCAGATGCGCCTATATTGATTCTGGATGAAGCAACAAGCTCCGTCGATACGAGAACAGAGGCGTTGATACAGAAGGCTATGGCAAATCTGATGCATGGCAGAACCAGCTTCATTATCGCGCATAGATTATCGACGATAAGAGATGCGGACCATATATTGGTTATGGATCACGGAGATATCATAGAGCAGGGAGACCATGAGAGCCTCCTGGCAAAGGGTGGTGTTTACGAGAAGCTTTATAACAGCCAATTTGCTAAATAGAAGGTTTGCACTGTGAGTGCAGCACGTTAGAATCAGACGACAAAAGAAGCTGCTTCTTTTTAAGGGGCAGCTTTTTTATTGCAGCTTCGCGCTTTGTGGCGGAGACTTTGTCTTCGAAGTATTCCAGGTAAACGGGCGTGAGGGGGCCTCTGCCGCGAGTGTACTTGGCACCCTTGCCGCAGTTATGAGCTTCGAGTCGTTTTTCGAAGTCGTTAGTCCAGCCGGTGTATAAGGATCCGTCCTTGCAGCGGAGAATATATACGCAGGGACGACCTTTTTTTGTTGTTTCGGAATCATGGTTTGTCATGGTAAAATTATCACTTGAAAAAAATGCGAAGTCAAGAAATAAATCAAAAACATGTTGGATTTACAACTGACGAGAGGTTTTGTTTCTGCTATAATATGTCGTGTAGTAAGTCAAAAAAGGAGAAAAAGAAATGCTTAAAAAAATTACAGATTCAATAATTTACGTTGGATGCAACGATCATGAAATTGATATGTTCGAAGGGCAGTACGTTGTACCTAACGGCATGGCATATAATTCATACGTTATAGTGGATGAGAAGATTGCGGTTCTCGATACTATGGAAGTAAAAGAAACTGCTGAATGGCTCGGCAATATAGAAGAAGCACTGGACGGAAGAGAACCGGACTACCTTATCGTTCACCATATGGAACCGGACCACTCAGCGTCTATCGGTGCGTTCGCAGAAAAGTATCCCGATGCAGTTATAGTAGGGAATAAGAAGACTTTCGCTATGATAAAACAGTTCTTCCCTAAGACAGAAATCAAGGCTGCTCTGGAAGTGGCAAACGGTGATAAGCTGTCACTTGGAACACATGAACTCAACTTTGTTTTCGCACCTATGGTTCACTGGCCGGAAGTAATGATGTCTTATGAGTCATCTGAAAAGGTACTCTTCTCTGCAGATGCATTCGGTAAGTTCGGAGCTCTTGATGTAGAAGAAGAGTGGGCATGCGAAGCGAGAAGATATTATATCGGTATCGTAGGTAAGTATGGTGCACAGGTTCAGGCTGTGCTGAAACAGGCGGCTGAGCTTGATATTGCCAAGATTTGTCCTCTTCACGGGCCGGTGCTCGAAGAAAATCTGGGATATTACATGGATCTTTATGATAAGTGGTCAAGCTACACTCCTGAAACAGAAGGTGTGGCAATCTGTTACACATCAGTTTACGGCAACACTAAGACTGCAGCTCTCATGCTGGTAGAAGAACTGGAAAAGCTGGGCGTTGAAAACGTAGCGGTTTCAGATCTGGCAAGATGTGACTGGGCTGAGGCTGTAGAAGATGCTTTCAGATACGACAGACTGGTACTGGCGACTACAACTTATAACGGAGATATCTTCCCGTTCATGAAGCAGTTTATCGACCACCTGACAGAGAGAAGCTTCCAAAACAGAAGAGTTGCCTTCATTGAAAACGGCAGCTGGGCTCCTGTAGCTACAAAGAAGATGCTGAAATATCTTGAAGGAGCTAAGGAACTCAACATCGCAGAAAACAATGTGACCATAAAATCTTCACTTACAGATGATAATATAGTACAGATAAAGAAACTGGCACAGGAACTGGCAGAGAACGCGACATCGGCTGATGACGCATGCGCCGAAGAAGCCGCTGCTAAAAAGTACGAGTGCAATATTTGCGGTTACGTTTACGAAGGCGACAGCCTGCCGGAAGGATTTGAGTGCCCGCTTTGCGGAAGACCTGCAAGCGACTTCACTCAGGTTGAGTAGAAACAGGAAGGAAACAAAACTCAATGAGCAAGAAAAAGAAGAAATTCGATGTAAAAAACGGTATAGTATGGGTGCTGACGGTGATGATATCAGTGACAGTTATCCTGGTCGGCAACCGCTTGGTTCTCGGTGAAACATCTCTGTTTATGGGGAAGGGCGAGGACGTCGTTAAGGCGACTGTTATCGAGGTGCTCGACAGCACATCGGGGACATTAGACCTGGGCGGAGATGCTGTATATGAGAATACTGCAGTCAACTTCAGATGCGCGATAGAATCAGGTCCCGATAAAGGTATGGAAGTAACGGCACAGCAGACTATAGATGGAATGTATGCGGGAAGCCAGTTTGTTAAGAAGGTAGAAGCGGGAGATAAGGTCCTCGTTCTTTATTCGGAGGATCTGAGCATGCAGGGCGCGGCGCCTTGGCAGTTCAGCGACTATTACAGGTTTAACATGGTGCTGATTCTGATAGCTGTATTCGCGGCCCTGATACTTCTGATAGGCAGATGGAAGGGTGTAAACACTCTGCTGTCTCTGGGATTCACGTTCTGCTTCGTGTTCATGGTATTCGTGCCTGCAGTAATGGCGGGATATAACGCATACTTGTGGGCATGCTTAACATGTGTATTCACCATAGTGATGACACTGCTTCTGATAAACAACATAAGCAAGAAGACGCTTGCTACGATAATCGGATGCATTTCAGGTACTGTAATAGCGGCTGCAGGAACGATCATAATGAGCTCGGTGATGCAGCTTACAGGATATATCGATGACCATTCATACTATCTGACAATGCTTGAAACAGAAACGCCTATCGACCTTACAGCGATAGTATTCGCGGCAATCGTTATAGGTGCTGTCGGCGCGATCATGGACGTTGCGATGGACCTGGCATCATCGCTTTATGAGCTGAGCGAACATGTACCTGACATAACTTTTGGCAAGCTCTGTAAGAGCGGTATGAGCATCGGAAGAGATATCATGGGAACCATGGCCAACACTCTCGTACTGGCTTACATAGGAAGCTCACTTTCATGCATCATGATCCTGCTCACCTACACTACTTCTCCTACAGACCTTATGAACAGGGAAGTTATCATAGTTGAAATGCTGCAGGCAGTAGTGGGAAGTTTGGCTATACTTCTGACTGTACCTTGTACAGTAGTAGTATGCGGCCTCCTTTATCTCAGAGGAAGAAAACATAAAAAAGGAAATTAAAGATGTTATATATAGGATGTCATTTGTCGTCTGTTAAGGGGTTTGAAAACATGGGCAAGGAGGCTCTGGAGATCGGAGCCAATACGTTCCAGTTTTTCACCAGAAATCCCAGGGGCGGTAAGGCTAAGGATATCGATCTTGAGGATGTGAAGAGATTCCTGAAGCTGGCAGAGGAGAACAAATTCGGGAAATTGGTAGCGCATGCTCCGTATACCTTGAATCCGTGCTCTGCGACTAAGAAGGTAAGAGATTTCGCATTGATGGTGATGGAAGACGATATGAAACGCATGGAATATATTCCGGGAAATTACTATAATTTTCATCCGGGAAGCCATGTGGGACAAGGTGCAGAAAAGGGCATAGAACTGATCGTAGATGTGCTGAATAAGATAATAAAGCCGGAGCAATCTACCGTTATCCTGCTGGAAACTATGGCAGGCAAGGGCAGCGAGATCGGAGGCAACTTCGAAGAGCTTGCGGCGATAATCGACGGAGTGCATCATAAGGATAAGCTCGGTGTATGTATGGATACATGTCACGTCAGCGATGCAGGATACGATATAATCAACAATCCGGAAAAAGTACTTGAGGAGTTCGACAAGATAGTGGGCCTTGAGAAGCTGTGCGCTTTGCATATAAACGACAGCTTAAACCCTGCCGGAGCGCGAAAGGACCGACACGCCCGCATAGGAGAGGGACACTTGGGAACGGAAGCAATAGCGAGGTTCATGAAGCAGCCGGCTCTTGAGGGGCTGCCGTGTGTTTTGGAAACGCCGAATGAACTTGACGGATATGCTAAGGAAATAGACTTATTAAAAAAAGCTTACTATTAAGTAAGCTTTTTTGATTGAGCTAAATGTTTGTATACGCCTTGTCGTAAGTTATGACAACGTAATAATTTTCGTTTTCGCGCTTCGCGGCGGCATTGGCGATGGCCGTTATTTCTTCTTCGCCGGTCACGCATTCGCTAGTAAGAACCACGTCGAATATAAGGTTCGTATGAGTCGGGCCGGGCACGATTCTGAAATCGTGGAGGCTCTCTACGCCGGTTATCGGGTCTAAGGCTCTCATTATGATGCTTCGCATTTTGTTGATGACCGGGTCGTTGACTTTGACAGGGTCCATGTGGACAACAAAGTGAATTTTCAAAGACTCACTTACGAGCCTTTCGATGTTGTCGATCATGTCGTGACTCTCCATTAGGTCGCCGTCGGCATCCACTTCAACGTGGGCAGATGCAAAGACCTTGCCGGGTCCGTAATTGTGAACCATAAGGTCGTGAACTCCGAGAATGCCCGGCTCTTTTCTGATGATAGTCAGGATGCTCTTAACAGTTTCATCGTCGGGAGCTTCACCCAGCAGAGGACTTGAAGTTTCCTTGACCAGCTGTATTCCTGACCATGTTATGAAAAGCGCCACAAGGCAACCCATGTAGCCGTCGATGCTGTAGCCTGTCAAATGGCCGATGAGAAGGCTGATAAGGACAGCAGTAGTTGAAATAACATCGTTTCGGCTGTCAGTAGCAGTTGCAGTGAGGGCGACGGAATCTATTCTTCTGCCGGCTTCACGGTAGAAGGCTGCCTGCCAAAGCTTGATAAGAATTGCGACGATGAGTATCACCACAGTGACGATGCTGAACACTACAGGCTCCGGATGAATGATCTTATCGATGGACGTAGTAAGCAGCCTGAGGCCTATTACTATAATAAAAACGGACACGAAAAGCCCTGCCAGATACTCGATCCTCGCGTGGCCGTAAGGGTGGTCCTTATCCTCCGGTGCGGCGGCCAGTTTGAAGCCCACAAGGGTAATCATGGACGAAGATGCGTCTGCCAGGTTGTTTATTCCGTCGGCTATAATGGCGATGCTTTTAGAGAAAATCCCGATGGAGATCTTTATTATGCAAAGCAGCAGATTGGAGATTATTCCGGTGATTCCTGCCAGCTTGCCGTAGCCTTCGCGGACCTTCGGGTCCGATGTATTCTCATGATTTTTTATAAACAGTTTAAATAGAACTTTTCCCATAGAGCGGAATCCTTTTATTAAGCCTGTTCTTTTTCTGCGGCATTGATAACGGCCTGAGCCAGCTGATCTGCACAAGAAGTGGATTTGAAACCACACTTGATGCCGAGAAGGCGATCCTTAATTTCCTCTGTAGACATGCCGTCTGCCAAAATAGATATTGCTTTAAGATTACCATTGCATCCACCGCGGAAGCTGATGTTTTTTACTATGTTTCCTTCGAGTTCGAATTCCAGCTGTGACGGGCAAACACCTCTCGGTGAAATAACATGTTTCATTGTATGAATCCTCCTTTTATGATACAATCAAGTATAACAAATAACCGCGGAAAGGGAAAGCAAGAACTATGGCTAAACCGAAAAGAAAAGGAAATAATATATTCAAGGATAAGCTGGTAGTAGCTTTGATTATCGCAGCAGTTGCCATAATTGCGGGCGGAGGCGTTTTAGTAATGGGAGACAGCATAAAGGGAGGTCTTCCTGAGGTGTCTGCAGCCACATGCGATGTCAGCCCGATAACAGGACAAGCCTATGATACAGAACTTCCGGCAAGGCCGCTTATAGTATCGATCGACAACGTAGGAGATGCCATTCCTCAGTCATGGATATCCAAGGCTGATATAGTTTACGAGTTTCCTGTAGAAGGAAGACAGACCAGACTTCAGGCAGTATATTACGGAGAGTTCCCGGAAGAATTCGGACCGATCAGAAGTACGAGACCGTATTTCGTAGATCTGACAAGAGAATACAAGGGAATCTTCCTGGCTCACGGATGGAGTCCTCAGGCGCAGGAATATCTTATGACAGGCGTAGTTCCTTATATAAATGCTATGAATTCATCTCTGAACTTCTACAGAGTGGATGATAAAGAGGCGCCACATAATTCTTACATAAAGTGGGATACAGTCAAGGGTGAAATAGATGCTCAGGGCTGGTGGGCTGAAGATCAGAAAATCAAGCCGTTCAGCTTCCTGGCCGGTGCACAGGTCAACGAAGGCGCGAGCGCTAAGAAGATAGAGTTCGTATATACAAGCTCCGAATGTGAATTCACATACAATGCAGAAACGGGCAAATACACAAGAACTATCGGCGGGTCGAAATATGTCGATCACGAAACAGGTAAATCAGTCACTGTAGACAACATTCTGATGCAGAAGGTTACAAGCAGTGAGCTTGATAACAAGGGCAGACTTAAGATCGATATGTGCGCAGGCGGAGATGCCATTCTCTTCACTAACGGCGTTGCCGTGAAGGGTACTTGGTCAAGAGAAGACCTGGATTCAAGAACTATATTCGTAGATGAAAACGGGAATGAATTCAAGCTGACACCGGGTCAGACATGGGTTGAAATCGCAGACCAGAATTGCAGCATTTCATACAAGTAAGATTAATAAAGACAATAAGAAAGAGGGAATCGCAGGATTCCCTCTTTTAATATTTTCTTCGATAACTCTTTTACTGAACGAGATCCTGCAGGACACTGTTTGCTACAGAACCTGCAACGCTTGAGCCGTAGCCGCCGTTTTCTACAAGAACAACGAAAGCGTATGGATTCAAAGGATCATCCAGGAAACCGACAAACCATGCGTTAGGCTTCTTGTCTCCGCCAACTTCGGCAGTACCTGATTTAGCGCATATTGCCAGGCCCGGGAATGAACTTGAACCGTAATTGTTCTCTACATTGTTGGCCATCATGTCCTTAAGAGATGATGCTGTGGATTCGTCGATCATCTTCTTGGTCTTCATGTTGAGGTCCTTAGTGGAAAATTCCTTTACCTTCTTGCCGACTTGTGATGAAGGGCTGATAAGGTAAGGCATTACAGCCTTGCCGTCATTGGCGATAGCGCCCATGTAGACCATCATGGAGCAAGGATTTACCATGTCGTGCCACTGGCCTATACCTGTCCAGGCAAGACCTATGCCTGAATCAGGATAATCAAAGGTACCTTCAGCCGTTTCGATACCATTGATATCTAACGATTTGTTGAGACCTGCTTTTTCGGTATAAACCTCCAGCTGACCGCTTCCCAGTTTTTCGGAAAGTCTTGCAAAGTAGCAGTTGCACGATACTTCAAGAGCTTTTCGCAAATCTACAGTGCCGTGAACCGACATGTCGGTAACTTCATCTCCGTGGCCGTAATCTATGGAACCTGTGCATTCGACTGTCCAAGTGTATGCGTCGTCAAAGTTTTCTATAGCCGCAGCCGCAGTTACAAGCTTGAAGATAGAGCCGGGTACGAAAGTGGCAGATGTGAATCTGTTGATATACGTACCGTCTTCAGGTGTATCCGGCGGATATGCAGGGTCGTAAGTCGGTGAGCTTACCATACAGACTATTTCGCCTGTTTCATAGTTGTAAATGCCTACCGTACCTTTTCTTCCGTTCAATGCTTCATAAGCAGAAGCACACACATCGGCATCAAGTGTCATGGTGAGGCTTTCGCCCTCGTTGTTAAGGGTATAAATACCGTTTACGAAATCATAGCCTATAAGCTCGTCTATGAAGGCGCGATTAACACCTGTAGAGATGTTATTATCCTTATCGCCTGTCACATGCATCAGAGCCTTTCTTACGGACGAACTGTCGTTATATACAGGGCCATCGGATGTGTTCTTCAGCAGCAAAGCGCCATGCCTGTCGTAAAGGGCGCCCTTTGCGAGATCCCCTTCGGCGTACACATCTCGGTTACCTTCGTAGGTAGCCCATTCATCGCCATCCATATAGTACCTATAACAGAAAACCCCAAGCCCGACGAAGAGGACAAGAGCCAGAAGCAGGCACATTATAGCGCGCTTTTCTATTTTCTTCATTTCTTATCTCCTCCGAAAATATCATCCAGCGTCAGCGGGTCGTAAGGCTTGCTTTGACCTTCTTCGCGGATGTTATCATTTAAAAAGCTGTCGAAATCCTGATACTTAACAGACCTTCTTGCAGGACTCCTTTCCGGAGAAACGCGGGTTGCTGTTTCTACAGGTGCAGGAGGAGTATGAGGTCTCAGTTGCTCAGTTTCTCTAAAGAATTCCTCGGCGTCGTAGTAGCCTTCGCCGCGGAGTTCGTCTTCATATGCGTCAAACTCGCCCTTCTTATCGAGTCTGATAGCGAAGCTTGCGTTTTGTCTCGTGTCTGCAGCCTTAAGGAATGCCAGCATTCCCCATGAGGCGATCATACTGGTACCGCCCGATGAAACGAACGGGAAGGTAACGCCTGTGAGCGGCAGCAGGTCTACAGAACCGAATACGTTGAGTATCGTCTGGAATATGAACAGAGACGTAGCAGCACAAGCTGCGATGCTGTAGTATGTGGAGCGGCCTGCGATTATTGAACGGACCGCGAAAACTCCGAGAGTTATAATGCATAAAACGGCCAGTATCGCGATTACCAGGCCCCATTCTTCAGCCAGAAGACCGAATACGAGGTCGGTGCTGGCAGCAGCCACATCGCTCAAGTTTCCTTCGCCTGCACCAAGTCCCGGAAGACCGCCGCTGGCAGCCGAAGTCATTGTTTGTACTTGCTGGAAACCTCCGTCAGTAGGGTCTTCCCATACGTGACCCCACGTTTCGAAACGCGTAGCGATATACGGTTTGAATCGCAGAACCATCATGCCCATAAGGCCGGCTGCACCTACTACGAGGACAAGTTTAGAAAAGTCACCACTTCTCAAGAATGAAATGATAAGGAAGGTGACGAAGAATATTATCGCAGTACCGAAGTCTCCCATTATCGCCAGGCATCCGAGACAGAAAACGGAAAAGCCCATAAATATAGTGAGGTTTTTCTTCTGCTGCAGTTCGTCAAGGGTAGCAGCACCTACGAAAATATATACTATCTTAACAAGCTCGGACGGCTGGAATGAGAAGCCGCCGATCTGGATCCAGTTCTGGGAACCGTTCTTAACAGTACCTATAAGAAGGTTAGCTATAAGTAAAAGCACGGCCGCGCCGATAAGGATGTAAACGATCTTCTTCGTTCTGTTGAGGTCTCTGAGGAACCAGCAAAGGCCGAAGAATAATGCGACACCCAGGCAAACGCAAATAGCCTGTTTGAAAACGCTGTCGGGATATGCCGAAGTCGTAACGGCAAGACTTAGCGTCGATAAGAAAAATGCTATTATTTCTGTTTCAAAGCCTACTCTTTTAAAGAGGCGCATCACTATAACATAAGCCCACATCAAAGCGCACAGCAGCAGGAACGCCATCGTGATAGATGATGTGAAACGTTCTTCCAGTGAGAACTTGAACTGTAAAATGGCAAGCAACTGGAAGAGGGTAAGTGCGATAAGGGACGGCCAAGGTGAAACGGAACGCGTCTTTTTCTTGCGCTTTTCGATGTTCTGCATACGTTCCTGAAGGCTTATAGGGTAGAGCGTGAAGTCTGCCCCGCCGATGGTCAGAACATCGCCGCCGTTTAAAACGGTAGGCTCCGTAACGGGCGTGCCGTTGATGAGAGAACCGTTCTTTGACTGAAGGTCGTGGTAGCGCCATACTCCTGCAGAATCTCTTGAGATTTAAGATAACGTCACAGCCGCGGCCTCTGCCGAGCAGATTTTCCCAGTGAGTCAGCGGTACGCTGGAGCCATCAGGACAGGCTAAATGCGCCCATATCTCCGACGGGTTTCTCACCTTCAGAAGAGAGCGTATCTGACTTGCCAATATGAATAATGCCAGAAAGAGAAACACCCATCTGGCGATTGTTGTGAAGTCCATGTTGGCCATGTTAGACATGGTCTTAGTAATGAATTCCATGATTTCTCCTTGTTTATGATTACCTTAAATTATACTAAAAATACTGCTTAGGGGCAATAGCGCCGGGACATCTTTGTTGTTGCGAAGCGCACGGCGAAGTGGTAAGATTGGATTCGTAAAGGAAAATATATAGCACCAATGATTCGGGAGGGATGAAATAATGAAATTCGCTTTTATAGCAAACGTTGCCGGAGCAACACCTGAAACGTACTCAGCAGTATTCGAATCTCCGGGAAGCTACAACCTGATAGCCGGAGTGGACGGTATGGACGCCGCTAAGGAATACATCAAGAAGCTGGCAGGAGAAGGTTTCGAAATGTTCAATCTCTGTGGAGATTTCGACGATGAAATCACGGCTGAGATCAAGGAAATGGTAGGACCTGAAATCGAAGTTAGCCATGCAGATTACAGCGCAGCACAGATGGCTAAGCTTGAAAAGCTGGAATCATTCAAGGAATATGGAATCATCATACTGGATGACGACATCGAAGATCCGCATCACATGGCGATAAATAACGAAGAATGTAACGCACACATCATCTTTGTTAAGGACCTTGAGCAGGCAGAAAAAGCCGGCAAGACACTTATCGAAGAGAAGGTGGACTTCATTGAGCTTTGCAGCTGGTTTGACAACGATAAAATGGAAGCTGTCGTTAAGGCTACGGAAGACAGCGTTCCTGTAGGAACTTGCGCTGAGCTCAAATAATAAACTCAGATAATAACAGACAAAAAAGAAAGCAGCAGCATAGTGCCCGGCACCGTGCTGCTGTTTCTTTTGATTGATTTATTTATAGTGTAATAATCTATGCGCATTATGTCCTGCGAGCATTCCTGAGTAGAGATGATCTGTGATCGGGTTGCTCTTAGATGTACGAACATTTGACATTCTGTCTGCTTCATACATTCCTTCGGATCTTTCTGCTCTGGCTCTGTCTTCAACGAACGGCTGACCTGCGCCTGCGATACAACCGCCCTTACAAGCCATGACTTCTACGAAATCGTAGTGAGCTTCGCCCTTCTGAATGGCCTGAATCAGTTCTTCTGCATTTCTCAGTCCGCTCACGATGGCGATGGAGATTTCCTTATCTGCACCGAACGGAAGCTTCACTTCCTTAACGCCTTCGAGACCTCTTACTCCGGTAAATGCGATTTCCGCCAGAGTGTTTCTGTCTTCAGGTCCGATAACGTGTCTGATAACTGCTTCTGTAACGCCGCCTGTAACTCCGAAGATAACGCCGGCACCTGATGCGATACCAAATGGCATGTCGATAGGTTCAGGCTGAAGATCTGCGAAGTTGAGGCCTGTTTCTCTGATCATTGTAGCCAGCTCCTGAGTAGTTATGGAAAGGTCAACTGCAGGCTCTCCGTCGTAGAAGTAGCGTTCCTGACGCACTTCGGATTTCTTAGCGGTACATGGCATGATAGCCACTACCTTAGTCTTCTTCTTGCCCTTTGAATCTACTGATTCGTTCTTAGCTTTTTCCTTGAGTACGGCACCGAACATTTCCATAGGTGACTTGCAGCTGGAGATGTTGTCCATAAGCTCAGGGTGATAATTTTCTGCATATCTGAACCATGCAGGGCAGCATGATGTGAAGAGCGGAAGCTTTTCGCCGGAGGAGAATCTTTCAATGAACTCCTTGGATTCTTCGATAACTGTCAGGTCGGCAGCTGTGGATGTGTCATATACATCATCGAAGCCCAGCATTCTCAAAGCGGCAACCATCTTGCCCATAACGTTTTCGCCCTTTTCGAAATTAAATTCGTCTCCGAGAGCTACTCTTACTGCAGGAGCGATCTGCGCCTGAACGATAGTATTGTCATCAGCAAGCATTTCCCAAAGCTCAGCGATGTTGCTCTTGATAGTGATGGCACCTGTAGGACAAACTGCAGCACACTGTCCGCAGTTGACACACTTTGTTTCGGCCAGCGGCATATTGAATGCAGGCATTACTTCCATTCTTGAGCCTCTGTTTACGAAGTCGATAGCTCCGACTCTCTGGATCTCATCGCATACTCTCACGCAGTCTCCGCAAAGGATGCACTTGTCAGGGTGTCTGATGATAGCAGGGGATGAATGGTCCTTGGTTCCGTCTAAGCTGTATGTTTCAAAACGTACATCGTCGATACCGAATCTTTCTGCGAGCTCTTTGAGCTGGCAGTTGTTTCTCTTCTCGCAAGTGATGCAGTCTCTGTTGTGGTCTGCGAGCATCAGCTCGAGGATCATTTTTCTGTATTCTCTAAGTCTTGGTGTGTTAGTCTTGATTTCCATGCCTGCCCTTGGCGGAGTTGAGCAAGAAGCCATGATGTCGCCCTTCTTGTCTTCTACTACGCACATTCTGCAAGCGCCGTATGTCGAAAGCTTGGAGTGATAGCAAAGCGTAGGCATATCGAAACCGGCTTTACGAATCAGCTCCAGAAGATTCTTTTCATCTTCGATAAGAACGGGCATGCCGTTCACCTTCATAGTTCTCTGTTTGATATTGTTCACGCTTAAGCCTCCTTAATGGCGTTGAACTTGCATTTTTCCATACAAGCACCGCACTTGATACACTTTGATGCGTCGATTACGAACGGTTCTTTGACTTTGCCTGAGATAGCATCTACAGGGCAGACTCTTGAACAGAGTGAGCAGCCTTTGCATGCTTCGGCATCTATATAGATAGTCTTGAGTGCCTGACAGTTGCCTGTTCTACACTTCTTGTCAACGATGTGTTCGATGTATTCGTCTCTGAAGTATTTCAGAGTTGATACTACAGGATTTGCAGCGGTTTTACCGAGTCCGCAAAGTGCTGTGGCAGTAATGGTGTCTGCCAGCTGTTCTAAAACGTCAAGGTCTGACATTTCGCCGTTGCCGGCAACGATCTTTTCAAGGATGTCCAGCATTCTTCTGGTTCCTTCTCTGCAAGGTACGCACTTGCCGCATGATTCGTTCTGAGTGAAGTTCATGAAGAAACGTGCAACTTCTACCATGCAAGTGTCTTCGTCCATTACTACAAGTCCGCCTGAACCAATCATAGCGCCTGCTTTCTTGAGGCTGTCAAAGTCCAGAGGCAGATCAAGATGCTCTTCTGTGAGACATCCGCCTGACGGTCCGCCGATCTGTACAGCCTTAAATTTCTTGCCGCCTCTGATGCCGCCGCCGATATCATAGATAACCTGTCTTAATGTTGTTCCCATAGGAACTTCGATAAGACCTGTGTTTACAATATTTCCTGTGAGGGCGAACGCCTTAGTTCCCGGGCTCTTTTCAGGACCGATGGTCTTGTACCAGTCAGCGCCTTTTTCGATGATAATAGGAACGTTGGCAAAAGTTTCTACATTATTAAGGAGTGTCGGTTTGCCGAAAAGTCCCTGCTCAACTGTTCTAGGAGGCTTAACACGAGGCATTCCTCTGTAACCTTCGATAGAAGTGGTGAGGGCTGAACCTTCTCCGCATACGAATGCGCCGGCACCCTTTACGATCTTAAGATCGAATGAGAAGTCTGTTCCCAGGATATTATCTCCGAGAAGTCCTGCTTCTCTCGCCTGATCGATTGCTTTTTCGAGTCTTTCTACGGCCAGAGGGTATTCGGCTCTAACGTAGATGTAGCCTTCCGATGCGCCGGCAGCATAGCCTGCGATCATCATGCCTTCCAGCATTCTGTGAGGGTCGCCTTCCATGATGGATCTGTCCATGAATGCGCCCGGGTCACCTTCGTCGCCGTTACATACTACATACTTGATGTCTGCCTTCTGCGCCTTTACCTGAGTCCACTTTCTTCCGGCAGGGAAGCCGCCGCCGCCTCTTCCTCTGAGGTTGGAGTCGCTGATGGTTTTAACGATATCTTCCTTACTGATATCAAAAAGGCACTTTTCGAGGGAGCTGTATCCGCCGTAAGCTATGTATTCTCTAACTGACTCCGCGTCGATCTGTCCGCAGTCTTCGAGGATCAGTCTTGTCTGATGCTTATAGAAAGGAATTTCTTCCTGTACCGGATAATGGATATCATCTCTTGAATAGATGAGTCTGTCGATGATTTCATCGCCGAGGATGGATTTTTCTACGATTTCTTCGCAGTCTTCAGGCTTAACCTTCAGATAAAAAAGCTTAGCCGGCTCGATTCTCAGTACCGGACCCATTTCGCAAAATCCGTGGCAGCCGCTCTTCTTAAAGCCGATGCCTTCGTTTCCGCCGCAAGCGTCTTCTTCTATGGAAATGCGGCAGTTTAACCCTTTTTCTTCGGAGATTCTCTTAAGTTCTTCATATATTTCCATTGATCCGCCGGCAACACAGCCTGTCCCGCCGCAAACGTATACCTTCTTAGTCTGTGCTTTCAAAAGCGCCAGCGATTCTTCTCTCAGGCTGATCAATTCTGCTCTGTTATTGATTCTCATGAAAGCCTCCTATTTCAGTTCGTCTAAAAGTGCAGTAGCGGATTCAGGTGTCATGGCAGGGTATACCTTGTCATTGACAGTCATTACAGGAGCCAGTCCGCATGCGCCCAGGCATGAAACTGTTTCTACTGTAAACAGCTGGTCGTCTGTAGTCTTCTTAGCTTCAGAAAGACCGAGCTTGTTTCTGAGAGCGTTAAGGATAGGGATGGATTTTCTAACGTGACATGCAGTGCCGTCACAGATCTTGATCACATACTTGCCCTTTGGCTCCAGTGAGAAGTTTTCATAAAATGTTGCTACACTGTAAATTTTAGCGATGCTCACATCGATGGCTTCTGCCAAGTAGAGGAGAGCTTCCTTAGGAAGGTATCTGTATTCTTCCTGGATATCCTGCAGGATAGCAACTATAGGTTTGCTTTCTATATGACGAGCGATTATCTCGTCAATCTTAGCCTTCATTGCTTCGTGTTCCATGGTAAATTCCTTTCCGGTAAATATAAAAAATATTTTTGACGATTTTTACGAAAATATTTTACATAATAATAGGGGAAAATACCACTATTATTTAACGAGTTTGCGGAAATCAGCAAAATAGTGATACTTTATTGTGGTTTTTGGGGAAATTCGAAGAGGTGAGCGAGAATATTTTTGCAAATTTTCATCAAAATTTTGAAGAATTTCAAGAAAAAATCGAAGAAAATGGTTAAAACATTAACAAAAGGCGTGTTTTTTGATGAAATATTGCCGAAATTTACGCTAAAATGAGGCGGAAACCGGTAGCAAAGTAATAATTGAAAAAAACACTAAAATGGTGTATCATGATTCGGTAACAATTTATTAATTATTTGAGGTAAGTGAAATGAGTGAATTACAACAAAACCGTGATGGTTTTAAGAGCAGATGGGGGTTCACGCTGGCCTGTGTAGGTTCGGCAGTAGGGATGGGAAATATCTGGAGATTCCCTTATATGGTATCTGCATGGGGAGGACTTACATTCCTGGTACCGTACTTCCTGTTCGTTATCCTTATCGGTTCAACAGGTATAATTGAAGAAATCGCACTGGGACGTTCCGCGCAGGCAGGTCCTATCGGAGCCTTTGGCAGATGCACAGAGGTAAGAAGCGGTAAGAAATACGGCCAGTGGATCGGCGCTATTCCTGTAGTAGGTGCGCTTTGTCTGGCTATAGGATATACAGTAGTAGTAGGCTGGATATTCAAGTATACCTTCATGGCGTTCAGCGGAGATCTGGCAGGAATGGGTCAGGACATGGATGCTATCGGAGGAATGTTCGGAATGACTGCATCCGCGTGGGGAAATAACGCGTGGCTGATAGTTGCCGTAGCAGTAACTCTTCTCATCATGGTATTTGGTATTGCAGGCGGTATCGAAAAGGTAAACAAGGTTATGATGCCTACATTATTCTGCCTTTTCGTTGTACTCGGTATTTACATATTCACGCTGCCGGGAGCAAGCGAAGGATATAAGTATATCTTCACGCTGAACCCTGAAGGACTGAAGCAGCCTGAACTTTGGATATTCGCATTCGGTCAGGCATTCTTCTCACTGTCAGTGGCAGGTAACGGAACTGTAATTTACGGTTCATATCTTGGCAAGGGTGAAAACATCGTTAAATCTGCAAGAAATATAGCTATATTCGATACTATCGCATCAATGCTGGCGGCTCTGGTTATCGTGCCGTCAATGGCGGTAGGTGGTGCAAGCCTTGATTCAGGCGGCCCGGGACTTATGTTCATCTATCTGGTAAACGTATTCAACGGAATGCCGGGAGGAACTATTGTAGGAATCATCTTCTACGTATGCGTACTGCTGGCAGGTATCACATCGCTGATCAACCTGTATGAAGTACCTGTAGCGGCAGTTCAGGAAAAGCTGGGACTTAAGAGAGTTCCTGCAGTTTTAAGCATCGCTGTTATTGGATGTGTTGTGGCACTGCTGATCCAGGCTATCGTATCAGGCTGGATGGATGCAGTTTCAATTTATGTATGTCCGCTGGGAGCAATGCTGGCAGGTATCATGTTCTTCTACGTACTGGGTAAGGATGAGGCTGAGAAGGAAGTTAACCTCGGTTCTGACAAGCCTATCGGCGGATGGTTCATGACTCTGGGAAGATATGTATATGTACCGCTGGCTCTCATCGCACTGGTTGCGGGAGCGATCCTCGGAGGAATCGGTTGATATTCGGGTTATGTTTTAGTTGCGAACCGGAAAAAACAAGCATTTTCTGTATCTGACAATAAAAATAAACGCATTTTACATAAAAGTAAGATGCGTTTTTTGTTTTATTGCGATATTTAGCAGAAAAACAGCCGATTTAAAGGTCATTTTAAAGGATTTACACGCTTTTGGAACGATCGAAAAAAGATTTTATGTAGAAGATAGAAACCCATATGTCAATCTACATAAAAAGGAAAAATATGTAACTTGATCAGCGTTTCGGGTACCAGCGTTTCTTCGTAAACCAGTAGCATATCGGTACGAGCCACATGTAAAATGCATATAATACTGCGGTAGGTCCCACATCGAAGAATCCGAGAGGAACAGAGCAGCCTATACTCCAAGGGACC
>JAUMXT010000215.1 GCA_030529015.1 Bacillota bacterium
GGAACAACCACTTCGGGATTTTGATCAAAGGCGATTATTCCCACTCGATCCTTTCCAGACAGGAGTGTCATCGCTTCAGTCACGGCGCTTTTCGCAAAGCTGAGTTTTTCACCTTTCATTGAGCCCGAACGGTCAATAAGAAAGCAGATCGCCGTTCCACCTTCGTTACGGTCGGGAGTGTAGTCTGAACGGACGGGAAGGATGGATTCCAGATCGGAACCGGGGTATTCTCCGGAGGCAAATGACCGAATTCCCCCTGATAAAAAAAGTGCTCCTCCTCGGTTGCGGACGAAGTCGTCGAGCGTGCGGAACTGCGGTTTGGATAAAGCCGTGGCGGGGATGTCCGAAAGAAAAACAATATCAACATTCTTTTTTTCGCCGTAATCGACCAACACAAAAAGCGATTCCCGAATTGCGTGTAGGTATGACTGTGATCCGCCGGCATCCTTTGTCCATCCGCGAAAAGCGCCGATAAATGCTTTTTCAAAGCCAATCTCAGCACCGAGATCCATGTGTTCTTTCATACGCTGAACCGCGGCTTTGCGATTGTATGGATCTCCGCTTGCAAGGCATAGACCATCCACTGTATACCCACGTCCGGTCGCAATAGAGGAGACGGAGATGCCATGTTTGACCATTGCATGCTGTAATGCGCACAAATCCACTTCGGCGGGATTATTTACAGTCAATTGCATTGCATCAAAACCAATTTCCGAAGCGCGGGCAGCTACAAAATCAAAACTACCCAACAGCGCGGCTGTATTGGTCGGGAATGTACCGTCAGCAACAACAATACTTGTCTTCATTGTCTTTCCTTTCTAATATTTATTTAAGAATTGATTACGGTTCCTGTTTCAAGTATAACATATAATAATATACAGAAAAAGCACACCTGAAAGAAATCAGTGTGCTTTTCATTGAAGAAAGATCATGAATGGAGCGATTGATGAAGCTGCATGAGATCGTGGTAGACACTTTCGGGAATAATTGAATCACCGTTACCCATGCCCATGCGTATCGCAGGTTTATTTGAACCATGGAAGTCGCTGCCGCCGCTTTTATGCAGATGGTATTCTTCAGCGATGTCCCACGCAAGACGTAGCTGATCTTGTGAGTATGAAGAATGATAGGTCTCTATTCCGAGCAGACCGGCTGCAACTGCATCCGGAAGCAAATTTCGAAATTCTGTTTCCGTTAAATCCTGCAAGGGGTGTGCAAGAATCGGAAGTGCATGTATATCGCGCAGAAAGCGAATGGCATCCACAAGTTTCAGGCGAGACGGCGGTGTATAAAACCCGTTTCCTTCCGCAAGAATTGTTTTGAAGGCTTCCATGATCGAACTGACATAACCATGCTCCAGCAGCTCTGCAGCTACATGAGCACGATTTGCGTTGCCATTTGGATTTCTGCGTTTTACAGCAAAATAATCAATATGGTAGCCGGCATCGTTCAGCCTCTCAACCATTTCCATATTGCTGATCTCTTTTAAGACATGAAACTCTTTTGCGAGCTGTTCAACATCCCGAAAATGTTCGGGAGAGAGGAATAAGCCTAAAAGATGTAATTCAAAACGGTCGTATTCGGTTGAAAGCTCAACACCCGCAACAGCGGTGACATTGCAGCGGCTTGCTTCTTCCAAAAACTTTGGGACACCGGAGACCGTATTGTGATCGGTCAGGGCAACGATTAGATCT
>JAUMXT010000216.1 GCA_030529015.1 Bacillota bacterium
CTTACGCAAAATTCTCCGTAGATGCAAATGCTTCGATTACACTCTTTCCCGAGGCCAAGGGATATCTTATCGAAAACTGGAGTGTCGGTGAGGTTACGAATTCCGACGACAAAGACTTCATAACCCTTACACCTGTTCCCAGCAGCTGTATACCTATCAACTACACCATCAACTACTACGACGGTGATAAGCTGATGCATACCGACACCAACATAACCGTTGATAGCAAGGACAACTTCTATGAGCCTACGAAAAAAGGCTATAAGCTGACATCTTGGACCAACAACAGCGGTGTTGATATGATAAGTCCGGGACCTATAGATACGTTCTATTTGTACACAAAAGGCACTTCCGACAACGAATACACTGTCAACCTTTATGCCGTATGGGAAGCCACCTCAACACCATCCGAAGATCCTGCAGAACCTGAAACTCCGACGAGCGACACATCTCCTGCCACAGGCGATTCGACTCCTATATTTCTGATCATATCCTTAATAGTGATCGCGGGACTCGGCATAATCATGGCGCTCAAGCGTAAAAACTTATAAAATAATCAAGGGCTGATATTAATCAGCCCTTTTTATTTCCTTTATAATCCGTATTTTTTTATCTTATGCTGCAGATTCTGCCGCACCATCCCCAGCGCCTTTGCAGTCTGCGTTATATTACCGTCATTTTCCATCAGGTGTCTCTGAATCACTGTCTTTTCAATGGTTTCAAGGTATTCCGCAAGTGTTCCTCCGCCCTGTTCGAATCCCGCTAACATAGTCGACTGCTCACGATAAGGCTTTTGTATGTTGATATCCTTATCGGAAAGTACGTGTTCCTTATCCGCCAGCGATACTGCAGACATTATAATATTTTCAAGCTCTCTAACGTTTCCCGGATAATCGTGTTTTACCAGCTTTTCTATCGCCTTGTCCGAGATCATCCAAATCTCCTTGCCGTATCGAGCATTGTACTTTTCGAGGAATCCTTCCGCAAGCAAAGGAATATCTTCCTTTCTCTCTCTTAGGGACGGTAACGACAAATTCACTACATTTAGTCTGTAGTAAAGGTCCTTTCTCAGCGCCCCTTCGGCAATAAGTTTGCCTGCCGGCTCATTTACGGTAGCGATTATTCGAACATCCACAGGAATGTCCTTGCTGCCGCCGACACGTCTGATATAGTCTTCCTGTAAAACTCTGAGCAGCTTCCCTTGAAGCTCGTACGGCATCGCACTGACTTCGTCGAGAAGCAACGTACCACCGTTTGCCTGCTCGAACAAACCTGCTCTGTCCACGGCTCCCGTAAACCCGCCCTTTGCAGTTCCGAAGAGGATACCTTCAAGCAGGGATTCAGGCAAAGCTGCGCAGTTTTGCGCCAGAAACGGCTTGTTTTTTCTGCGACCGTCATAATGGATACTTTGCGCGAAAAGCTCTTTACCTGTTCCGGTTTCGCCGTAAATAAAGACTGACGCATCAGTCTTAGATGCCTTCCTCGCGAGCTCTAACGCTTGCGAAAACTGGGCGCTGGCCCCTGACAAGTCTTTGAAGCTGTACTGTTTCATCTTCAATTTCTCGTTTTTCTGCAAATCGCCGTTTTCGTCGTTTTCGACGGTTCCCAGCGATTCTTCCTGTAATTCAAGAATCGTGTCGCTAAGGTTCTTGATGTCGGTTATATCCTTGGCGACTTCCA
>JAUMXT010000217.1 GCA_030529015.1 Bacillota bacterium
TTATGTATGGCAACTGGGTAGCTGCTGCAGTTGGTATACCATGGAATATAGGTCAGTTTGCGATAGGCATGGTGCTGGCGATGGTATTAGCTGAAGCTCTTTGCAAAACACATGCAAAACGATATTTTACATATATTCTTCCGGCAAAAAACGAATAATATAGTCTTTCCAAAGCAGCGAAAGGATGATAAAATAAACTTTACGCAAATAGAGGAAGGTTTATGATTATGATCCAACTAAAAGTCAGAGATATGATACTGCAGCCGGGAAGACCGAAGGTGGCTGTGCCCATTATTTCGTCGATGCCGGCAGATATAATAGCAGAATGCGAAGCGATTAAGGAAATGCCATGCGACCTGATAGAATGGAGAGCTGATAATTATTTGGCGTCCATAGAGGACCTTGAAGGATATCTCAATGATAAAAACGGATATCTTGACATGGTGAAGATCCTTGACGATATCAATTATATCGCAGGAGAAAAACCTGTCATATTCACCGTCAGATCGGAAAATCAAGGAGGAAAGGTACAGGTGACAAGAAGTCAGCTGGAGGCTCTGTATGGAATCGCAGCTGAAACGAAGCTTGTTGATTTTGTCGATATAGAACTCATGGATGAAAATGGTGTTGTTCATGAGGATTGGATCAGGGAACAGATCGATGAAGCACATAGGCATGATGTCAAAGTCATCTTGTCTCATCACGACCACGAAGAAATGCCGTCACCCAATACATTAATAGAACTCGTGAAAAAGATGTATATGATGGGTGCTGATATCTGCAAAGTTGCGGCTAAGGCAGAGAATAAGGCGGATTCGGAAAACCTTCTTAAGGTAACTGCGTATTTAACTAAAAATAATATTGGGCCGGTAATAATGATCGCTATGGGAGAAGCAGGCAGAGCTGTAAGAGTAGCAGGCGGCAAATATGGTTCTTGTGTAACTTTTGCGGTAGGTAAAGGCGAATCTGCACCGGGACAAGCAGATACATATACTATGAAAAATTGGCTGGATAAGTATTACGGCATGTAATAAAACGTCAGCCGAGCAGCGAAAGGAAATTTAGATGACAGATTTCATAAAGGTAGAAAATCTGGTATTTGATTATATTAAGAATGAAGAGGGAACTACATTAAGAGCTATAGATGATGTGAGTTTTACTGTTGAGAGAGGCAGCTTTACGGCTGTTATCGGGCAAAACGGTTCAGGGAAATCTACTCTTGCTAAGAATATCAACGGACTTCTTACGCCTACATCGGGCAAGGTTTATGTTGATGGCCTCGATACTTCTGATGAAAGAAACATATGGGAAGTGCGACAGAAAGTTGCCATGGTGTTTCAGAACCCGGACAACCAAATCGTTTCTTCAATAGTCGAAGACGATGTTGCATTTGGCCCCGAGAATTTAGGGATAGATCCTGTTGAGATAAGAAGACGAGTAGACGAAGCGCTTATGAGCGTGGAGATGTATGAGCATAGAAAAAAAGCTCCTCATCTGTTATCGGGCGGGCAGAAGCAGCGCATAGCTATAGCGGGAGCTGTTGCTATGGAACCTGAATGTATAGTGTTCGATGAGCCTACAGCTATGCTTGATCCAAGGGGTCGAAAAGAAGTTCTCGATGTTATCCATGAGCTTAACAGCAAAGGTATCACCGTGCTTCTTATTACTCATTT
>JAUMXT010000218.1 GCA_030529015.1 Bacillota bacterium
CCGCAGCGGCGAATGCCGGTGACCACTTTTACAGGCTCCGTATCTTTGAATGCAACGAGTTTGCTTAAATACGGATCCCGCCTTTTCAGTTCATGGGTATCGATCATTGGTCATACCTCCTCACATAGAAGAGCATAGCACAAACTCCGGAGAAAATCAAGTTTATGTACTTGATTGCAAAAACTTTTTATCGGCGCATTGTTGGGTAATTCTGCATAGGAAAATGAAGGGACCGCCGCAAAACTTTTACATTTTACGACGGTCCCTTGAATAATTAGTTTATATCGTTTCAGGACAATATATAGATATGCACCTGATTTACTTTAATATTCCCGTTTCGCTTGGCTTTACGCATGACCTTCAGTAACTTATGGTCATCTTCCATGGACATATTTGCATCCAGAATTACCAATGTAAAATCCATGTTTACGAACAGATTGACAGCATCATGAATGGAGGTAACGCACTCAACATCATTGTAAGCGGATACAAGCCGTTCTTTAATTTTTCTCGCCTCATCAACATTTTCGTTAATGATTAAAATGCTTTTTCTCAACTGCTCACCTCCAAGTGGATAATTCGGATCAGAGCAACGGAGACCGTCACTCGTTTTAATATCGCAGGGGATGCGTACACATCCCCTGCGATTCGATGACACGATTACTTGTCTGATTTGAGCTTGAGAGAAGCGGAATAATCAGTAAAGTAACTTTCGGTTGCAAGAATTCCTTCTACACCATTCACACTCGTTGCACCGCATTTGGTACAGGTGCTGCTTCTTGTCCAGAAAACTGCATCGACTTTACCGGAAGAAAGCGCCATTGCACGTGCATCTGTTTCAATTTGTACAAGTTCAAAGTTCACCTGCGCTCTGTTTGCAATTTCGGTAAGCAGAGCAATATTGAAGCCTGCTGCTTTGCCATTCGCTGCAACAAAGTCCATAGGAGGAAGATCGCCTGTTACACCGATTTTAATTGTTCTTGCACCGTCAAAGTGAGGCAGATCCTTTGGTTCGGGATCGCTGTTGATGTACGCCATCAATTCGCTTTCCATGAGACTGTCAAGCGTGCCATCCTCTTTCATTGCCTTGATAGCATTATTGAGGATATCATAGACTTTTGTATTGGATTCGCTCGTCATCATAGAAAAATTCTTCAAATTTTCCTTGTTTACAGATACGGTAAACTTGTCATTGTGAGCTGCTACATAGTTCGCAACGCTCTCTGTAACACTAAGCTTGATGATCTTTCCGCTTTCCAAATCCATAAGTGCAGCAGAAAGATTGCTGTAATTAACACGCTCGTATGTGGCATCGGAAGAAACGCCGTCTTCCTCTTTTCTGTGTGCTTCATGTTCTTCGCTTACAAATAAGCCCTCGCCTTCCATTTCAAGCGCGCCACGTGTTACTACATCGTCCTTCCCACCGCAAGAAGCAAGGGAGAGGATCATAAGTCCTGCCAAGAGGACCGCTATCATTCTTTTCATTTTGGTTATCTCCCAATACTATTTAGACTTTCCGGGGATGCGTTCACATCCCATGCGATTCGGTGTTGAGATTTGTTTATTTTTCGGGTTTCAGCATGATGAAGGTCGATGCATCACTGAAATAGCTTTCGGTTACAAGAGTACCTTCAACCATTTCTGCACTCTCACCACCGCACG
>JAUMXT010000087.1 GCA_030529015.1 Bacillota bacterium
AAAAAAACTCCGAGATTTTTCGGAGTTTTTATTACTTATTCATCTACTCGCATTATGTTGGCTCCAAGTGCTCTGAGCTTTTCTACGAATTTCTCATATCCCCTGTCTACGTGGTATATCTGAGATACTTCAGTAGTGCCGTCAGCAACAAGACCTGTAAGGACAACTGCTGCGCCTGCTCTTAAGTCTGTAGCTACCACCTGTGCGCCAAAGAGTTTTTTATCTCCCGGTATAATCGCACAATTACCATCAGTCTTGATATTAGCGCCCATTCTGTTGAATTCACCCACATGCATGAATCTGTTTTCAAAGACGGTTTCTATTACTACACTAGGTCCTTTGGCAACTGTAAGAAGAGCCATGAACGGTGACTGCATATCTGTAGGAAATCCCGGATAAGGCAATGTTTTGATATCGGTAGAGTTGAGCTTTCTCTTGTCTCCTCTTACTCTCATGCCTTCATCTGTCATTTCTATGTCAGCGCCGCATTCTCTAAGCTTAGCTATAACAGCCTTAAGATGATCCGGAACGACATTCTTTATAAGTACGTCTCCTCCTGTCATAGCAGCCCCTACCATGAATGTGCCGGCTTCTATTCTGTCCGGAATTACATGATGTGATACATTCTTGAGCTTTTCTACACCTTCTATTTTTATGGTATCTGTGCCTGCTCCCTTGATTCTCGCACCCATCTTGTTAAGGAAGTTTGCAAGGTCAACGATTTCAGGTTCCTGTGCTGCATTTTCGAGAATTGTAGTTCCTTCTGCCAATGCTGCAGCCATAATGATTACTTCAGTAGCTCCTACGCTAGGGAAGTCAAGATAAATTGTAGTTCCCTTAAGCTTGTCTACTTTAGCATCAACGATACCTCTGTTAAGCTGAGCTTCATCTATAGTTGCTCCCAGAGCTCTAAGTCCTTTCAGGTGAAGTTCAACAGGTCTCTTACCTATAGCGCATCCACCCGGAAGATGGATTATCGCTCTTCCTGTTCTTATAAGAAGTGCTCCGAGAACCAGTATTGATGCACGCATCATTTTAACGAGATCAAACGGTGCTTCATAAACAATTTCACCGGATGCCTCGATAGTAACACGATTATTATTAAGATCTTTATCTACAGAAGCTCCGAGGCTTTCAAGAAGACTGCACATAACATCTACGTCTCTAAGTGCAGGGACATCCTTGATAACACACTTTTCTTCTGTTAAAAGCGCTGCCGCCATAATTGGAAGCACAGCGTTTTTGGAACCGCTGATTTTAACTTCTCCTCTAAGCGGGGCACTCTTTTGTACTAAGAATTTTGCCACTTTATTCCTCCGAAACCTTTCTTGATCAACAATTAATTATACTTTATTTTGATCATTTTTTCAAGGTATACATACGATAAGGAAGAGGTTTCACACGTTTTACACATAAGGGGAGCAAAACTTAATATCCACCTCTTCCTCAAAACTATTCTAGCCAATTATTTTTCGTTTCACGCAAAAAAAGGGCAAACCAGTTGCACCTTTTTTAGTCTTTATTATAATTCCTGCAGTTCCTTAACACATACTGCACATACATTCTTGCCCTTGATCTGCTTGATGTCATCGGAGCTTCCGCAAAATACACAAGCCGGCTGATACTTCTTTAGCATAATGGATTCGCCGTCAACGTATATTTCCAATGGATCCTTGATATCTATATTCAAAGTTCTTCTAAGCTCAATAGGAAGTACTATTCTGCCCAGTTCATCAACTTTTCTTACGATTCCTGTAGCTTTCATTTTTTCTCCTTTCACAATATATGAATACTATGAGTGTCTATTTTTCTTCTTTATTTTCTTTATCTATTACTTTCTTAACTGCTACCGCTGCCTTAACTACAGATGTAGCTGCAGAAACTACATTCTGCTTACCCTTTATAGCCTCGGACAGATCGGATACTGAGCCTGAAACATTAGTGATGATTCCATCTATATCCTTGCTTCTGTTGGCGGCAATATCTGAAACGACTTCAACATCTTCCAAAATCTTGTTAGCGTGGTCCAGAGTCACCATTAACTTCTTAAGCATCTGGATAAGATACACTATCAGTACTACAACTGCGATTGCGATTACAATGATCGCCAGTACTTTAATATCAATCGTTACGTTCATAATACTATCCTCCCGTCAATTATTTACATTATCACATATACTGGAAATATTTTCAACATAATTTTCCTTCTTAAGAATATTTTACCCTAAGAGGTTTTTATTATGATGAACTATATATGGGCATTTATGATGCTTACAGGAATACTGTTTTCAATTGCAAACGGTACTATATCGAGCTTTACAGACAGCCTTATGAAGAGCTGCGATGATGCCATATCATTCATTATGGCGCTGGCAGGTATAATGGCTGTATGGAGCGGAATAATGAAAATTGCGGAAGTCTCAGGTCTTATAAGCAAGATAGCAGATGCAGTTTCCCCCGTTATGAAAATGCTTTTCCCCAAAGTGGAAAATGAACAGATTTCAGCTATGATGATAATGAGCTTCATGGCTAATATTTTCGGTGCCGGCAATAGTGCTACAGTATTTTCATTAAAGGCGATGGAGCTTATGGATGAAGAAAACAAACGCTCACCTATCGCCTCCGATACCATGTGCATGTTCGTAGCACTCACCATGTCAATGATACAGCTTGTGCCTATCACAATAATCAAAATCAGAAACGATCTCGGTTCTTCATCTCCCGAAGACATTATTTTCCCTTCTATACTAGCCGGGATAATTTCAATGATAGCATCTGTTACGGTTTGTAAATATTATGAAAGGAAATCTTCTTATGTCTGATTTGTTAGCTCTTTTATCCATCCTTTTTTTGCCCTCACTTCTTACGATCATAATAATTTATGCCCTTATAAAAAGAGTCCCCATTTACGATGCGTTCATCGAAGGAGCGCGAGACGGACTTAAAACGTGCCTTGAGATCATACCGTTCATCCTGGGCATTTTTTTGGCAATAGAAGCCCTGACTTCTTCCGGCGCCATGGACTTTATCGAAAAGCTGGCATCACCGTTGTTTGAGCTTTTGCATATTCCCAAGGAACTCATTTCTCTAATTGCCTTAAGACCTGTTTCCGGGAGTGGATCTCTTGCCATTATCCAAAATATAATGCAAAGGTCGGGGCCCGATTCATTCGTAGGCAGAGCAGCATCTGTCATGGCCGGAAGCTGCGAAACGGTTTTTTATGTTTTGGCACTTTATTTCGGTGTTACATCAGTAAAAAAAATGAGGCATGCATTTTCAGCAGGCCTCATCGGCTATATAGCCGGAGTTTTCGCATCAGTTTATTTATGTATGATTTTATAATTTACAGCTCATCTTTTCTCATAGATTTTTTCTATCTCTTCGCTGTATCCTCCATTAAAATCGTAAACAGCCAGTTCCTTCATTACATTTAATTCCCTGCCTGCACCCTTCTTGCAATGTATGAGTACGATGTTAGGAGCTTCTGATGGTTTAGGCACAACCATTCTCATGTCTTTTGGCTCAAGACCGTATTTTCTGCTGTAGTAGAAAATATCCGCGAGTCTTGATGGTCTATGGACCATGAACAGATGTCCTCCTGTTTTTAAAACGGTTGCTGCCGCCTTAATAAAATCTTCAACCGTCGCAGTAGTCTCATGACGTGCTATAAATTTAGCTTCAGAGCTGCTGCCTATGGCGCCGCCTTTCTTAAAATACGGAGGATTACACGTTACAATATCGATTTTATCTGTACTGACAAAATCCGTAATGTCTGTATTAACAAAGTTCACCCTGTCTTCGAGGTTATTCAGTTTACAGCTTCGCCTTGCCAGTTCCACAGCCCCTGCCTGGATTTCAACTCCTGTAATCACTGCGTTTTTATTCTTGTGGCTCAATATAATAGGAATAATCCCATTACCTGTTCCGAAATCAACGGCATTTTTAAAATCAGGACACAAAGAATAAGCAAAATCAGCTAATATCACTGCATCGACACCATAACAAAACTGATCGGGATCCTGTATGAGTTTAAGCTCACCGAAGCCAATGTTTTCTATTCGCTCCATATTTGACCTTAATCCTTCATGAGTTCTTTGATTTCCTTCAGAAGTTCGCCATCAAGGTCTGCAAGGTCATCTTCTCTCTTCTTATTATTGTTGTTCTTCTTGTTGATTCTTCTGATTTCTTCTTTACCGTAGCTGTAAATCTCTGTGCTCAGCTTTTCTTCAATGTTCTTTTCCTTCGAACCTTCTTCTAAAACAATTCTTGCTTTAATGATATTCTCGAGTATATTTACATCGGTAACAACAGCTGTACCGTCAGGCGTTTTGATTCGTTCACCTGTCGCCGGCATACCCTTCTTCATATGAGTATAAACATCGTTTTCAAACTTAAGACAACACATAAGACGTCCGCATATTCCGGAAATCTTAGAAGGGTTAAGTGATAAATTCTGAACCTTAGCCATTTTTATTGAAACAGGCTCAAAGTCAGAAAGCCATGTGTTACAGCAAAGGCCTCTACCGCAGTTTCCTACTCCGCCCAGCATCTTAGCTTCATCTCTCACGCCGATTTGTCTGAGTTCTATTCTCATTCTGAATACGGATGCGAGATCCTTTACAAGCTCTCTGAAGTCAACTCTTCCGTCTGCAGTGAAGTAAAACACTACCTTACTGTTGTCAAATGTATATTCAACATCGATAAGCTTCATCTCAAGACCATGAGCATCAACCTTTTCCTGACACAGTCTCATGGCTTCTTCTTTCTTGGCAAGGTTTTCTTTATGCTTCTTTTTGTCTTTATCGTTAGCTATTCTGATTATGCTCTTTAAAGGCGCTACGATTTCAGATTCCTTTACTTCTGTTTCTGCTAAAGTAACCTTCCCGAATTCAAGGCCTCTGGCAGTTTCAACTATAACATTATCTCCCACGTCAACTTGATGTCCACCCGGGCTGAAATAATACAGCTTGCCTGCTTCCTTGAATTTGATACCTACTATTTTAACCATTATTTATCCTCCGATTACCAGAAGCAGATTTTTCAAAGCATATACAGGTGATACGCCTTCCTTTATCTGCTTACGTGCTTTTTCAACAGCGTGGATATTATCCATAATTTTATCATCCTTATATATGGATATGCCCTTCGCGTTATTCATTAATAAGTTTCGATATACTACCTGCAGTCCATCGAGAAGTGCTGCAGTTTCTTCGGCACTGCCGATTATATCTTCAACTTCATTCTTTATCTTATAAAACGGTTCTCCGTCCAGAGACATTTTAACTACTTTATTAGCCTTCTCCAACATAGAATCGTAATTATCGCTTCCAAAATAATTTATTCTGTACTTCACACAACGCGACTGTATAGTCTGTACAAGATTTTCTATGTTCTCAGACAAGAGTATTATAACTGTCTTGCCCGGCGGCTCCTCAAGAGTTTTCAGAAGCCTGTTCTGTGCCCTTACCGTCATAGTATCACAGTCCGATATTACAACGACGTTTCTGTCACCAAAAGGCTTTGTCTTGAGTTTTTCCTGCATTTCGACGATTTTCTCATCCTTTATAGAACCGCCTTCTGCAGATATATGAATAATATCCTCATGATTATCGTGATCGATCTTATCGCAAATACTGCATCTGCCGCAATTCTCTCCAAGGTTATTGCTGCAAAGTATGCCCTTTACGAAGCTCTCTGCGAATGCTCTTTTGTCTAAGCATCCCGATCCCTCAAAAATGTACGCATGAGAAATTTTATCTTCTTTGACTACATTATCAAGCCGCGTTATTAAATTTGTATTGTTTTCTTTTTCATTAAAACGCATGCTCTGCTCTTTCCTTATTCCTACTAAAGAAGCTCATCAATATGTTTTCTGATTTCAGCTTCTATTTCTTCGATAGTACGGGATGCGTCTATTCCCACTATACGTTCAGGAAACTCTTTTTCCAAAGCTTCATATCCTTCAAATACAGTCTGATGGAAAGTCTGCGCCTCCAGCTCTATCCTGTCCTTTTCTCTTCCTTCTATTCTTCTGCTTCCTGCCTGAGGTTTAAGCTTCAAAAGGAAAGTTTTGTGTGGCATGTACTTGTCTACCGCATAGCTGTTGATGATGCTGACACTATCGCCAAGACCTCTGCCATATCCCTGATATGCTATACTGGAATCAACAAATCTGTCACATATTACGATTTTACCTGCCTCAATTGCCGGCTTTATTACTTCAGCGACATGCTGCGCTCTGGAAGCCGCATAAAGCATTGCTTCTGTAACATCCGACATTTCTTTATTGTTCGGATCTAATATGATTTCTCTTATTTTTTCTCCTATATCGGTACCACCCGGTTCTCTTGTGAGAATGACATCATATCCTTTATTCTCCAGATAACTCTTGAGTCTTCCTATCTGTGTGGATTTACCGGATCCGTCGCCGCCTTCAAATGTTATGAAATAACCTTGATTCATTGTTAATACTCTCGTTTCTTATTATTATTTTCTTCCATTCTTCTTCTGTATGCATCATAATTGGGATTCTCTTTTCTGTAATCCTTCAGCTGTGCATATCTGGCAAACTCCTGATCCCTTTTATATTTGCCGCTCTTAATATCTCTTTCCTTTTTTATTACAGCGTTATATTCAGATGTAAGGTTTCTGAAGATATATATCATTAATATAGCGACAGGAATTATTATCAAAATTGCTAATATAAATTTAAACAGACCCATATTGTCCCTCTAATCTTAAGAATAACATCCCATGAAAAAATCAATCTATTTATTATATCATAAAACTATAGTTACTGTAAAAACGTTTATCTGCCTGCAAGCTTAACTAAATTGTCATAATAAACGCGA
>JAUMXT010000088.1 GCA_030529015.1 Bacillota bacterium
CCTTAGGTGCTCTGTAAGCATAAGGTCCGTCATACTTAACGAATCCAGGGCCGCCAGGTTCGTTGAAGAAGTGTCTAGGTTCGCCTGTCAGCATGCCTGCGCCTGCTGATGAACCGTGGTAGCATCTGTACTGTGAGAATACTTTCTGCTTGCCTGTGAACTGTCTAGCGATCTTGATAGCGTTTTCGTTAGCTTCTGCACCTGCGTTAGTGAAGAATACTTTAGCGCCCTTCAGTCCTGAGAATTCAACGATTGCTTCAGCAGCGTCTGATCTGCAGTCCATAGCGAATCCAGGTCCCATGAATGGGATCTTCTGAGCCTGTTCACAGATAGCATCGATGATAGCCTTGTTTCCGTGACCCAGGTTTGAGTTAACCAGCTGTGAAGACATATCTGCATATCTCTTGCCGTCTTCGTCCCAGAAGTAGATTCCTTCTGCCTTTGTGATAACCTTAGGGTTTAAAGCGCCCTGTGCGGACCATGAATGGATGTTGTATTTCAAACTCTTTTCTTTAATTGCTGACATTTAATAATCCTCCTTTTGTTGTTATTCGGGGCATATCGGTCTTCGATATGCCCCCACAATAAAAAGTATTTTGTTTGGAGCTTTATGCATCAACCTTAGCCTTGATTGCAGCATCGAACAGATCTTCGTCTGTAGGCTGGAATGAAGGGATAGGTCTTGAAACGTATGTGAAGTTGAGCAGGTCTTTCCAAGTTGCGTTGTGGGAGATGCTGTTGTGTCCCCAAGTACCGCAGCCCAGAGTCATGGAGATAGGGAATCCGCAAGTCCATGAACCGGAGTTAGTCAGTGACTGAGGCTGGTTAACGCAAACCTTACATACAGGAATAACTTCGCCCAGCTTAGTTACTCTTTCAGCGATAGCAGTGTGGATACCACAGCTGTGTCCCTTACCCTGGTAGTCCAGGATCAGCTGCATCTTTTCTACTGCATCTTCGAAGTCCTTAGCTTTTCTGATACCTGATACAGGTGACAGTTTTTCGCCTGTGAATGGGAAGTCGTTGCCGTATCCGCCGTTTTCTTCAGCCATCAGCATCTTAGTTCCTGCAGGTACTTCGATTCCTGCTGCCTTAGCGATAGCTTCAGCGCCCTGAGCAACGATCTGTCTGTTCAGGTTGTGGTTAGCAGGTGATTCAGGCCACAGAGTCTTCAGCAGTGCATCCTTTTCTGCAGTTCCTTCCTTGATCAGTACAGCGCCTGCCTTTTCCATAGCTGCTGCCCATGCATCGTAGCATTCTTCCAGTACGATGATGTTGTTTTCTGTTGAGCATGAAGTAGCGTGGTCGAATGACTTTGATCTTACGATCATTTCAGCTACTGCATCAAGATCAGTAGTTCCGTCAACGATGGATACTACGTTACCTGTACCTACGCCGATAGCAGGGTTACCGGATGAGTAAGCCTGACGTACCATTGGAGTTCCGCCTGTTGCCAGGATGAAGTCAACCTGCAGCATCAGTTCCTGTGAAGTTTCTACTGATACGTATTCAGGATCGATAGCCTGTACCAGGTCAGCAGGGTAGCCCAGCTTAGCTATAGTTTCTCTGATCAGAGTAGTTACGGCCAGATTAGTCTTTCTTGCCTTAGGGTGTGGAGCCAGGATGATAGCGTTTCTTGTCTTCAGAGCCATCAGTGACTTAACTACAGGAGTAGCTTCTCCGTTAGTTACAGGGATGATAGCGCCGATAACGCCCATTGGCTTAGCGTATGTTTCCATACCCATCTTTTCATCTACGTTGATCAGGCCAACTGATTTCTTATCTTTCATCTGGAAGTATGTACCCTTAACCTTGCCGTACATTTTAGCTTCTTTGTGTTCAGGGATACCCATTCCTGATTCTTCTACCAACATTTCACCAAACTTAAGTGCAACTTCAGGTTTAGTTAAAGCGTAAGCAACTGCGCCTGTCAGAAGATCAACGTCCTCCTGAGTAAAACCGTTAGCGATTTCCTGTGCTGCTCTTGCCTTTTCTATTAAGCTTGCAACGTAATCATGTGAATTCATAGCCATTATTAGTGTCCTCCTTATAAAAATACTTTTATTATTTTTTTAGATCTCCAAGGTGCCCCGAGGGCATCCGACATATTATAAAGCAACTGCCGTGCCAACATTTATGTAACTAGTTACTTTTTTCGTGCCAAAAAAACAAAAATATTTTAGCACAACCAAGAAACGTTGAAATTTAGCCATTTGCAAAGGGCGCGTCCTTAAAAGAATAATGTATACAAGGTTTAGGCGGCCAGAAATGAGATGTGTTAAATTTTGGACAAAAGAAAAAAGCGATACAAAAATGTATCGCAAAATTGTTAACATTATGACAAAACAAAATGATGGTTGAAAAATAGGCATTTTCAGAAGTGATTCAGAAATGTATCGGTGATACAAAACTGAATCACAAATTCATTATTGCGCATCCACAAGATTGTACCTATGGAGCTTTCGAACAATAGTAGGTTGACTTACCTGAAGCGCCTTGGCCATGGCACGCGTAGAGCCGTAGTCGGCGAGGGCCTTTTCCAAAATCGCCTTTTCCGCCTTTTCCATGGCTTCTGCCAAAGACAGGTTTACGTTGGTATTGGCGTTGGTTTTAGCTTCCTGCTTCAGGAAAACCGGGAGGTTTTCTTCTGTTATGAGGTTGCCGTTGGTGGTGATGGTAAGTCTTTCGATGATGTTTTGCAGTTCTCTGATGTTGCCGGGCCATGGGTACTTATACAGAACGGACATGGCTTCCGGAGTGATTTTCTTGTTTTCGTTGAGTCGCTCGTTGCATTTGACCAGGTTGCTGTGTATGAGCGGCAGCAAATCTTCAGGTCTGTCTCTGAGCGGCGGAACGAGGATTGGAACTACGTTAAGTCTGTAGAACAAGTCTTCTCTGAACTTGCCTTGCTTAACAAGTTCTCTGAGTGGTTTGTTTGTTGCCGATACGATTCTCACATCGATCGGTATGGATTCGACTCCGCCAACCGGTGTGATTTCGCGTTCCTGGATAACTCTGAGCAAGTTTACCTGAAGGTTTAACGGCAGCTCTGAGATTTCATCGAGGAATATTGTTCCGTTCTGGGCTGCTTCGAAAAGTCCGCGCTTTCCTTCTGCACGGGAGCCGGTGAACGCCCCGGGAACGTATCCGAAAAGTTCGGACTCTATCAGATTTTCCGGGATGGCGCCGCAGTTTACTGTGACGAACGGTCCTGAGGAACGGTTGCCTTCTTCGTGGAGTATTCTGGCGATCATGCCTTTGCCGACTCCGGATTCACCTGTTATCAGAACGGTCGAGTTGACTGTCGCCAGCTTTTTCGTGAGGGACATTACGTTCTGCATGGCAAGGCTGTCTGCGATCACATCGGTGTCGTCAAGGTCTTCGTCGAAGTTCTTGATATCATTGACGTTTATCAGCGGTGCCGGTGTGATGTCAGCATTGTCGCTTGCCACTGTCAGCTGCGTGATGTCTCTTGAAGTGGTGATGACCTTCAAGATTTTATCGTCATCGTCCATGATAGGCATGCCTGTAGTCAGCAGCTTCTTGCCGTGTTTGTTTTCGTGGATTATAGTTATTTCGCGTTGTTCCTGCAGTACACGCTTCGTAACCGACGGCGAGAATATGCCGGACTGTTCCAGCTCCTCGACATGTCTTCCGCGGACGTCGTTTATGGAAATATTGTAAAGCTCTTCGCAGGCTTTGTTACACCATATGCAAATACCGTCCTTGTCGTCGATGAAGATGGCATCTGTGATGCTGTCCATCAGCGGCAGGAGTTTGGCGAATCTGATGCTTTCCGAAAATCTGTATGACATGTGATGCTCCTTATATAATAATGTAAGAACCGGGCAGTGCGCTTTGCGAAAAGGCGCACCCTTTACATATATTATACGCTCGGCCGGAGGCCTTTACAAGAAGAATGATACAGAAATGTATCACGAGCTGACGAAGGAAAAAATATGAGAAATTGTTAAAATGTACCTTGACAGTCCAGATTAAATGTGTAATATTATAATTAACTTATAGGTATACTAATGATAGAAAAGAGGTAAATATGAATATATTAAGAATAACAAAGGATAATTTTGAGGCGGAAGTGTTGAATTCCGACAAGCCTGTGCTGGTGGATTTCTGGGCAGGGTGGTGTGGTCCGTGCATGATGCAGGGTCCGGTGCTGGACGAGATGGCGGCAGAATATGACAGCGTCAAGATCGGCAAGATCAATGTGGATGAAGAGCAGGAGCTTGCGATAAAGTTTGGCGTAATGAGCATTCCTACACTGATGTTTTTTAAAGACGGCAAGGTGGCTGACACAATGGTTGGGCTGCGTTCTAAGGAAGAGCTGGCAGCGAGCCTGGGACTTTAAAAAAAGTGCTTGATTTTAGATGTGGCCTGTGGTATAGTATTCGAGGTAGTAAGAAGAAGTCATCCGCTTCTCACCTGAAGACGAGAGTTACTCAGGTCAATAATCAGTAAGTTTTGAGGCTGCGACAAGTGTCGTGGTGTCGTTACGAGCGTAGATTTGAGGCGGATACTTGTATCCGCTTTTTATTATGGCCTGGGGCAAACGCGGCCAGGTTAATGGAGGTGTAAGACAATTAGCAAGGAAGCTATGATCAACGAAGAAATTCGTGCGAAAGAACTTAGAGTAATCGATACTGATGGTACTCAGCTGGGAGTAATGAGCAGAGACGAAGCAATGGAACTGGCAGAAAACAAGAAGCTGGATCTGGTTTGCATCGCGCCTAAGGCTGCACCGCCTGTGTGCAAGATCCTTGACTACGGTAAGTACAAGTATGAGCTTCAGAAAAAAGAAAAAGAAGCTAAGAAAAAGCAGAAGACTACTCAGGTAAAAGAAATCAGACTGTCCACATTTATCGAGGACCACGACATCATGGTAAAGGCCAAGACAGGAGCTAAGTTCCTTAAGGATGGAGATAAGCTGAAGGTCAGCCTTAGATTCAGAGGCAGAGAGAAGGACTACGTAGCCAGAGGAATGGAAGTTATGGAAAAGTTTGCCGATGCAGTTTCAGAAGTTGGAACTATCGACAAGAAGCCGAACTTTGAAGGCAGAAGTCTTACAATGATACTTACGCCAAAAAACGATAAATAAGCAAAACAATATAAACACGGGAGGAAAACACACCATGGCAAAAAATAAGATGAAGTCTCATAGAGGCGCATGCAAAAGATTCAAGATAACAGGTTCAGGAAAAGTAAAGAGAAATAAAGCATATAAGAGCCATATCCTTACTAAGAAGAGCCAGAAGAGAAAGAGAGGCCTGAGAAAGGCAACTACTTTAACAAGTGCAGATCTGAAGAGAATCAAGGCAGTACTGAGCAAATAAGGAGGTAAAGAAATGGCAAGAGTAAAAAAAGGTGTAAATGCACATAAGAGACATAAAAAAGTATTAAAGATGGCTAAGGGCTACTACGGTGCTAGAAGCAAGCAGTTCAAAGCTGCTAAGCCTGCTACAATGAGAGCCCTGAGATCAGCTTACGTTGGAAGAAAGAACAAGAAGAGAGATTTCAGAAGACTGTGGATCACAAGAATCAACGCTGCTGCAAGAATGAACGATATCTCATACAGCAGACTGATGGACGGACTGAAGAAGTCAGGAATCGAAATCAACAGAAAGATGCTGTCAGAAATGGCAATCTACGATCCTGCAGGCTTCACAGCACTGTGCGAAACAGCTAAGAAGGCTCTGTAAATATTATAGGGGCGGCCGGTTTCGGCCGGTTAAGTCTTCAGGGCGGCCGGTTTCGGCCGGTTAGCTTCGGAAAATAATTTAAACATCTAAAATCGGGAAGTTTTTATTAAAAAACAGGCCCGATTTTTTATTTTTTTGAAATCACGTGGAGTAAGGCCGAAAAACGGGCCCAAAAAGGAAGTTGAAAATCAAAAACTTGCTCGAATTTGCAAAAAATAAAAATTTACGAAGCTAATCTTGCCACCGGCCTGATTTCGACAGATTCCGAAACCGCCAAAATGTATAATCAGAAACATGATTGTATATGGAGAGCTTCTTTTCACGGAAAACATGATAATAGGAGGGGTGTTACTGTACCTGACCGGCGAAATCTGCGGTAGGCCGCCACACTGCACTCGAGTGAGACTGCTTGTCGGCGCAATAATGTGCGGCGCGTTTTCGATGACATTGTTTATTCCCATCAGACCGCCAATAAGGATGCTCGCAATGGTCGTCATGGAGATAATATTCGCGCTGGCCGTTTGCACGATAGTATTCGGAAGAAAGCCCGCAGCCCACACAATAACATTCGTTCTTGTTACATATTTTATGGGCGGAATCACCATGGGCCTGCTGCTCGTCACTAAAAACACCGGCATCCACACAGCTGCCGGAATCTACACCGGCGATATGAAAGCCGCGGCACTGGCAGTGTTTATCGCCATCGGAACAGCAACGACAAAGCAGATCGTTCGCACAGTCAAAGCGCGAAAACTGTATGCCGAAACTCGCTTTACGGCAACCATAATATGCGGCGAAAACACTTTTGATGTGGAGGCGTTGCTGGATACAGGCAACCGCCTTAAAGATCCCATTACTGCAAAGCCCGTTGCAGTGGCAAGCCGGCAGCTTTGGCTCCGCCTGCAAAGGTGCGAGCCGTCGCGGCTTCGGTTGATTCCGTACGAAGCCGTCGGCTCCAAGGGCCTCCTCGAGGCGCTGAAAGTCGATTGCATCATAATAGGCGACCGCAGGTTTGACGGGTGCCTGATCGCCGACGGCAGCGATGATATAAAGCGGTCCGGCTGCGATCTGCTGCTCGCAGCCGAGATGGCTTTCGCGGCCCGGCCGGC
>JAUMXT010000089.1:0-2835 GCA_030529015.1 Bacillota bacterium
GCTCTGTTTTTCTATCTCGTGGCACAAACACGTGTTGACGCTTAAAAAAGACCTCGATGAAATGAACGTTTTTGCCCATTTCATCGAGGTCTTCGTATCTATTTTCCATGTAATTATTTCACCTCAAACGAAGTGTATCCTTGAATGGTCTTGCCATCCGGTGTACGTCCTTCCACTTTTACGATGTAGGTTCCGCACATATCGGAAGTTCGACATTCCAATTCGGTGTCTTGGCTGGTTACATTCGGGTTCCAATACAGTGTGTGGCGGAAATCCGGCATGTAAGCTTTTGTATCTGCTTGGGCCGAAGGCATCGGATAATCCGTATTCGCTTGTGTACCTTCGAATTCACTGACTACCGAATAATTTGGTAAGGTGAACCCGGAGAGCTTGCGGTTCGGAGTCTTGATGGATAGGATACCATTGTATAATTGGTCGCCGAAGGCAAAATTGTCTACATAGACTTCGATGGTCTTGACCAACTGTGGGTCGTATGCCAAGAGAAGTTCATGATTCATGATAGCTACTCCGTCCAATAGAACCAGTGTGTTACCGCTTCCAGATGCATGGATGTCCGAGTCGAACGCCACGATACGACGGCTGCCTTTATTGCCGATTGTACTGACGCATGGCATGAACTCGATGAAGGTTTCTTCGAAGGTGGAGAAACGTTTGTAGTGATCCAAATCGTATACCCATTTAGGCTTCAGGTTCGGAAATTGTTTTTCAGGGGCAGTTGGCTGTGGAGCTTCTTTCGCATAGAAAAGGTCATTGGCCTGAAGGGCAAGGCTTCGTTCGGTCAACGCTTCTTCGTCCTGACGGTAAAGCTTGATGGGCTGCATCTTCGCTTGCGGAGTGGCAATGAATGGCGATACCAGTTCCAAGTGACCTTCGCCTTCCATGCCTGCTACTACTTCCTTTACACCTTTTAGGGTATTGGTGTAGAACAGGATGCTTCCTTCGGAAGTTTGCTGGCCGGCATAATATTGGATGTCATCGCCTTGTATCGTCAGGTTCGGGCGGAGAACCGACAGGCTACCTCCACCTGTCGGTTTACTTTCGATGATGAAGCCTTCCACTTCCGGCAGGAAGAGTCCCTTGCTTTCGTAGGCGGCAGGGCTGCTGGCTATTTCACCCAAGGAGATGTCCTGACGAACGACTGATACACTCAATGCAGCGTCTTGCGGCAAGTTGCCCAAGGAAAGCTTTACACTTTCCCGGTTGCCATATTGTGTCTTGTCTGTTTTCACCAGTATGCCATTGCTGGATGGCAATGGGGCAGGTGCCGGTGCTTCCCCTTCGATGAAGTCGATATGGTCCTGGCTCTGAGTATATCTCAACGAATTGAAAATGCCAATCTTTTGACGGGAGAACGCCTGTTCACCTTCTCTCCGCATCCATCGGGTGTAGACCACCAAATCATAGATACCCGAAGATAGGGTATAAGGTAATTGCATGAGGGCTTCTCCCGTGGCATTGTTCATTTCCACTTTCAGACGGACGGCATTGTCCTTATCGCCCAGCAGTTCCACGTAGGCCACCCGACTGAACGGCAATGCTTTTCCTTCCGTATCTGTTCCATAGAGCTTCAAGCCCATCTTTTCTCCGGCCAGATAGAAATCCTTGTCTGTCTGTACCTGGATGCGTTCCTTGATATTCTGTGCCTGTACGGTCATCATTCCCATCAGGCCGATGATGATATATGCTATTCTTTTCATGGTTCCTTAGAATTTGACGTTAAACGATGCGTATGGTATCGGGGCACCGAAGATGGACATCTTGTAGCCCTTCACGCCTTCATCTCCCTCGTTCTGGAAGTAGATGGAGTACACGTTCTTGCGCCCTAGCAAATTGTATACACCGATGGTGAAGAAGGTGTGTGTCTTGGCAGTCAGGCGGTGTGTCGGCTTGATGTTGAATGCAAGATCCACACGAAAGTAGTCTGGAATACGTATACCGTTACGTTCGGAGTAAAAGAAAGTGGTGGCTCCGATGGTATGATCGTAGTATTGCGATACCGGCATGGTCTGCGGACGACCGGTGCTATAGTCCACATTGAGGGAGGTACTGTAACGCTGTGTGAACTGATAGTTACCCACCAACTTGAAGTCGTGCGGCTTGTCGTATTCGGCGGGATACCACGAAGCGTTGTTCACCGGACTGTCGATGCGTGGATCGCTCTGGCGGAGTTCGGTTCTGGAATAGGTGTAGCTAATCCATCCGTTCAGCTTGCCTTTAGGGCGTTTCAACATGAATTCCACTCCGTAGGCACGTCCTTCGGTAGGAAGCACTTCGGTTTCCAGATGGTCATTCATCAAGAGCTGGGCACCACTGCGGTAATCCAGATAATTGTCTATGGTCTTGTAATAGCCTTCCACAGATGCTTCCAGATCGCCTCCATTGAAGTTCTTGTAGAAGCCCAGTGAGTATTGCATACCAGTTTGTGGCTCAATGTACATATCGCTCAGCTTCCAGGTGTCGGTAGGAGACATGACCATGGTGTTCGATACCTTGTGGATGTATTGGCGCATGGTGTTGAGGCCAGCTTTCACGCTGAAGTCATCGGTGAATGCATAGCGGAGACCAGCACGGAATTCCGGACCGTGGTAAGTCTTTAAGTTTCCGTCCTTGGTTACACTACCCGTCATGTTCAAGGTACTTGGCAGTTCGCCTTCCGTATAGGTGTTGTAGGTACGTGGACCGAAAGCACGGAACAGGCTATAACGGGCACCCAAGTTGGCGGTAAACTTGGACGTGATGTCCCATTCTTCGTTGAAGTAGAGGGCTGCTTCCAGTGCCTTTTCCTTCTGGAGAGTTTTCGGTATATAGAGCGAA
>JAUMXT010000089.1:2935-6796 GCA_030529015.1 Bacillota bacterium
GAGGGCTGCTTCCAGTGCCTTTTCCTTCTGGAGAGTTTTCGGTATATAGAGCGAAGCACTGCCATAAGGTTTGATTTCCCCTGGGTTGATGTCGTACATCAAGACATTGAGACCCCAGTCCAATTTATGCTTCTGCAGTTGCTCGTGGGTAAAGTCCAACTTCAGGAAATACTGGTTGATGTCGAAGCCCATTTGGAAGGCATCGTTCTCGTTCTGGAAATTCTGAGTAGCATAGTCGTAATGGTCATAGCCTACGGTGGTTCCCATGCGGAAGTTCTCGTTGAACAAGTGTACCCATTGCAACGATGCATTGGCATTGGCATAGCTGTACTTTTCGTTTTCGATAAAGTTAAAACGGTCATGGCTGTAATAGCCGCTTAAATAGAGGTTGTCCTTCTGGCTGAACTGGTGCGAGAGAACCATGTTGGCATCCCAGAAGCCTGCTTTACCGTTCTTGTAACCACTCTTTTCCGGCAGTAAGCCCAACATCCAGTCGCTGTATGTAGTACGGCCGCTCAACAAGAGGGAAGTCTTGTCTTTCTTGATAGGACCTTCCAAAGCTACACTACTGGTGAGGAGACCCAAACTGAGTTCGCCCTGGTATTCTTCCTTGTTGCCCTTACGGCTGTTGATGTCGAGTACAGAAGAGATGCGTCCGCCGAACTTGGCCGGGATGCTACCCTTGTACAATTCCATATCCTGTACGATGCTTCCGTTGAAAGCCGAGAAGAAACCGAACAAGTGAGTAGGGTTATATACAGTACCGTTGTTGAACTGAATCAGGTTCTGGTCGGTAGAGCCACCGCGTACGTTCAAGCCGCTGGAAGCCTCGCCCATAGTCTTTACGCCCGGAAGGGCTTGTACTACCTTGATTACGTCTAGTTCACCGAATGCTGTCGGGATGGTCTTGAGCTCTTCCACCACGAGGCTTTCCACACCCATCTGCACATCCTTCACGTTTTCACGCTTGTTGGCTGTGACGGTCACTTCTTCCAAGGTTTGCATCTTGTCTTCCAACTCGATGTCGATGACACCGTCTTCGTACACCATCAATCGGCGGTGGGTATCTATGACACCGATGCCGGTCATCTCGATGTCCACTTCGCCTTGTGGCACTTTCAAGACGAACTTACCGTCGGCATCACTTACGGCAGCACTCCAAGTGGGCTTGCGTACCACCATGTTTACACCCATGACCGGTTCACCGGTCTTGAAACTAGTGATGCTACCTGTTAGTTCCACCATTTTCTTGTCCGATTTGTTCTCCGGTTTCCCGATAACGTAAATCTTGTTTTCGGACGTAGCCTTCCGGTTGCTTCCTTGCAGCAGTTCGCTTTCGTCGGCTGTGTAGTCATGATCCGTCCATTGGGCGAATGCTGGCAGCATATTTACCAGTGTTCGTCCTTTCAGCAAGAATACATGGCGGTTCCCGTAGATGGTGTATCTCAGGTTGGTCGGTATCAGCAAGTTTTTCAGGAAAGCGTTCATGTCCTTGGCATCCGCATTGATGCTCACCTTGATATCCTTCACTTCGCTTGGGATCCAGTAGAAGCGGTAGCCGGTCTTCTGCTCGATTTGTTGCAACACTTCGGTCAGTGGCTGGTTCGAAGCCTTTATCTGTTGTGCGAGGACCTGGCCGTAAAAGCATAGGGTCAGACACAGTGCTATGACAATTCTTTTTCTCATATCCGTTCTTATTTAGTCAAGGTTTCACAATAAGTGGCTAACTTCTGCCAGTCTGTTTCATTTTTCTTTCCGAAAGTTAGTCCGTGTTGTTTGCAATAGTCATTCAGTGCATCCTTGTGTGCCTTGAAATGCTTGATGAAACCGTTTTTGTTGGTCAGTACATCCCAATTACCATCTTTCCGAAGGAAGATTCTTTCTTTCAATGAGAATTTCTGAACCACTGTGCTTCCCTTGTATTCCTTGCTGATATTACTTACATAGGATTGCTTGTAGATGCCGAAATCCTTTCCTTCGTATAGGATGGTATAATATCCACTGCCAGGAGCAGCTTCATCCGCATTGAAGTATCGGAAAGGAACCCCTCCGATAACAATGTGTCTTACTTCTTCCGGATTCATAACTAGATTGAACTTACCATCGGGAGAGAGTGCCAATAGGTTCTTGGCATAACTGTCCGTGCGGAGCTTCACGTTGGTATATTTCAATCCTCGAAATTCGAAACTTCCGGATTGGTACTCTTGTGGATAGTAAGGAGTGTTGGTATATCCTATCTGGTATCCTTTCTCGATGACCCCATTGAAGGCCTGTGCAAAGTTGCCGGCTTTCTTCTGATAGCTTTCTGCGGTGGTCTGTGCATATAACTGTCCGCCCATCATTAGTAGGCAGATGCAGAACAGTGATTTTAGTGTGTGTGTCATATAGATTCAATTTTCACAAATTTATGTTTTTCTCCATTGTTTCCAAAACTTTGGAGTTTACAAATCGTTCATTGTCCTGAAGAGATGTTATTCATGATTATTCGGCCAAAAGTCGGGACGTTTTTTGGTGGCACCTTTCGTTTGCATACAATCGAAGCAAGGCTTTCTGTACAAGATGGAACTTTCGTCAAGCTTCCCTGATGTGCTATATACAATGATCGTTCCATTGTTCAGCATATCCTGCCAGGCTTTCTCCCAATTAAGCCAATTCGCATTGCTTTGCCAAGAGCAATTTTCATACTCCGAATGAATTTTCTTGAAGTCGCTTTCATAGATGAAAATACGTTTCTCTACTACATTGGCGGCTATGACATAACCTTTTACCTTGATGTTAGGATTCGAGGTACATTTCATGTTTCCCACGATTTCAGAAGGGAGAGGTGCAAAAAGGCTTCCTGCCTCTTCTGTATACGATTTCATGGTCTTGAAATAGCGGTATGCATCATGGCTTAGCACCCATTGCTTGACCAATATGCTATAGATATAGGATATGCGGATGTCGTCAATGGGAATGCGGAGCAGCTCATGTTCCTTAACGGTGTTTTCTTTCAGATTCTCTGTAGAATAAATCATGATATCGCTCGACTTTTGATTCCCCCAGCAATAATAGTACGGGTTCTTGTTCTCTTCTACAGGATATTTGTCCTTGTTGTACAGGAACTTGCCCGTAGGGTCTGCGAAGTTAATGTCTGCGTGGAACTCCCAGTCTTCTTCGTACGTCCACATGTAGCCACGTCCTCCATTTTCTGTGTTGAAGGTCGTTACATGAATGGATATGCCATCCTCACTCTCCTTGTATGTGATAGAATCGATTTCAGGAGAATCTTGCAATGGCTGGAACTCCGATTGATAAGTTTCACCATCGAGAATCACTTTCACGGCATAATGGTCGCCTTGAGGAAGCTCGACGGTATTGAGCGTATATTGTCGTAGTGGTTCATTATAGATGGCCGGTTCGCTCTCATATCCTTTTTGGCCGATAATCCGGACTTCAGCATTGGGAATGAATTGTTCCAGTTGTTCCTTGCTACCAAAAGGGGATGTCCGGGAGATGTAGATGGCAGAGTTGTCTCCTGACAGAATACGTCCTTGAATAACAAGTTCTTCTTTATAGCTTTCCGATACCGTATCGGGAAGCTTGTATTCATTGATGCAGGATGCGAACAGCATCAGCATGATTGAAAAGATGATAGTTTTTTTCATATCTTTATTGTTTGGAATTATTTTACCACTTGGAAAGCATGCTCATAAGAGCGGATATCCGAATCTGTAATCACATCCACTATCAACCGGTAATTTCCTGGCTTGCTACACTTCAAGGCTGGCGAAGCTATTTCCTTGTATGGATGGGATAACGGAGACAGTCCCGTAGGACTGTACATCGCTCCTTTGGACGGTAGAGGCTTTGGCTTTTTAT
>JAUMXT010000090.1 GCA_030529015.1 Bacillota bacterium
AACAGAACACACAACGCTATCGTCAATGCATTTTTAACGCTGATCCGCGAGCACTTTTTCAACAAGATATCTTTATAAATTATAATGAAAAAAGCGACAGTAAGTCGTTCGACTTTTTATCGCTATTTTAAAGATAAATACGATGTGATGAATGCTACATATAAAAACCTTCTCGACTACTATGTGGACCCTGAACGCAGCAGCAGTTATCGTGACCTTTGCTATCACCTGTTCAAGTACGGCCAGGAAAATCTCAGCATATTCAAGAACGCGCTAAATTCCACCGGGTTTAATTCATTTAGTAATTTTATTTACGAATACTCATATAAAACAGCTCTTGCCATCACAAAATCAAACCGAGAAGGCAAAGGCTTCACGCCTGTAGAAGAGCTTCAGGTAGACGTATTCTGCAACGGCATCTGCGCCGTATATAAAAAAATCGTCTGCCAGAGTTATTCCATAGATCCTATGGCTGCGGCAGACGCTTTATACGAAATGATGCCCGAATCCCTTAAAAACTACTGGTGGAAATCATAGGGATCAGACCTATCAAACTAATTACAAGATATATAATCAGCAGTGGTATATTAACTCCGCCCTTTTTATATATCTTTTCTTTTTCTTCTTCAGTTTCGGCAGCTTCACCTCTTGCTACCAGCTTGTCGATTTTCTTTCTGTACCAAGCATTACTGAACATACCAACGATAACAGCTACGAACAGTCCCAGCAAAATACTTGCCGCTATAATAATCAGCAGATTCATCGCAGGATCCGCACCGGTAACCCCGATTATCGTTCCTATTGCTGTGCCGACAACAATGCTGATCAAGTACACTAAAATGAAACATTTATAAAGCTTTCTGTAAAGCATCCATGCGCCCTGGAAAAGGAAAGCGCACCAGTTCCACGATACAGAAGTTTTATTCGCATTCATCTTTCTGAATTTCTCAAGATATGAATCTATATTTTTTCTGATATAAGGCGCACGCTTTTTCTGATGGAAGAAGAAATCTTCAGCGTCGTCAGCCTGCTTTGCAAAGTACTCGTCTTCTGTAAAGTCGCCGGCTTCCTTTTCTTCAACCGGTGCTTCGCCTTCTGCCGGCATTTCGCCTTCAACCTGCGTTTCACCTTCGTTTTGGCCTTCATCCTCGCCATTGAGTTTCTTTCCTGCCTTTGAGATCATATACCAATATCTATCCATTTTAATGATTTCAAAGTTGTCGAGAGCATCCTCTCCGCCAAGGAACAACGGTTGTTTATATCCCACACAATGGTCTGCCGGAAGGTCTATATCTGCATATTCAAACCACTTGATAAATGCATCAGAAGCCAAGCAATCATTACTGGTAAGCGGAATAGCCTTATTTATAAAGTCGCGGAACACAAGGTCCACTTCGTAAACTTCAAATACTCCCGGATCGAAGATTATTATCTTATCTTCGCTGCTTGCCGGAACACCGAAACAACGACCCATCCAGTCATGTCCGAACAATCTAAAGGTACCCTTACGTTCAGGGAATGCTACAGCCATACGTCTTTCCCATAAAAACGCATCACTTTTATCAAGTACTGTGAACATCCCTTTGCCAAACTGCATGCCGCCGAAGGCTATCACGAAGGTTCTGTAATCGTTACCGTAAATATCATATTCTACGTCCTTCTTAAAGAACTCTAAAAACTCTTTGTACATAGCGTACCTCCTTTAGCCGATTATACTTTTTTTAGAAGTCAATGGCAACAGTTTGATGGCCGAGAATACAAAAAAAGAACGAACCTGTAAGGTTCGCTCTTTCTATATGCTTTTCACTATTTTTTACTCATTTAGTGCTTTATTCTTCTTCCTTGAGAGCTCTGTCGAACAGGTCTGTGATTTCCTTATCAGGGGCCTTGTCGATCAGAGTAACAACTACTGCACAAATCAGTCCTGCGATAAAGCCAGGGAACAGTTCGTATACGCCTGTTGTTGCTGACAGGAATGAAAGCCACAGAACGTCAACGATAGCTCCGCCAAGTACGCCTGCGATGGCGCCTTTATATGTGAATCTTCTCCAGAACAGTGAGAGAAGAATTACAGGTCCGAATGATGCACCGAAGCCTGCCCATGCATTTTCTACCAGATTCATGATAGCCTGTGCACCTTCACCCTTACTGGATGCGATGAAGAACGCGATGATAGCTACTACTACTACTACGATTCTTCCTACAGCCAGAACTTCTTTTTCTGAAGCTTCTTTTCTGATGATTGGCTTATAAATATCTGATGTGAATGAACTTGAAGCTACCAGCAGCTGTGAGTCTGCAGTTGACATTGATGCCGCCATGATAGCTGCCATCAGTACGCCTGCCAGGATTCCAGGGAACAGTCTTCTCGCGAATTCGATGAATACCATCTTCTGTGCGCCTACTGTCAACAGTTCTTCTGCCAGGAACATTCTTCCGAAGTATGCGATCAGGCATGCGCAGCTGAGTGTAACGATGATCCATACGATTGCCATAACTGCACTCTTCTTAACCATTGATGGTTTTTCGATGGACATGAATCTAACCAGGATATGAGGCATACCGAAGTAACCGAGACCCCATGCAAGACCTGAGATGATATCCTGCCATGATGAATTGAATATTCCTGTACCGAATGCACATTCAACCATTTCTCCGCTTACTGCGTCCTGATATGAATAAACAACGCCAAGTGCTGCTGTGTCCATATCCTTTGTAACAGCTATGATGATAGGTACTGCCAGCAGTGCGGCAAACATCAGCATTGCCTGGAAGAAGTCAGTCCAGCATACAGCCTTGAATCCTCCGAAGAAAGTGATTGCCAGCATAGCCAGTGCGAATATGATCATCGCTGTCTGTCCGCTAAGTGATGGGAATATAGTAGTGAATACAGATGCTCCCGCTACGTATGCAGATGCTACATATACTGTAAAGCATACGAAGAAGATTATCGCACATATTACCTGCAGAGTGTTGCTGCTTGAGAGGAATCTGTTGCTCAGATACTGAGGAACTGTGATCGCATCTCCCGCTGCATGTGAGAACTGTCTAAGTCTCTTTGCTACAAATATCCAGTTGGCAATAGTTCCAAGTCCGAGACCGATACCGATCCACATCTGACCGAAACCGAATGCCAGGATGCTTCCCGGAAGACCCATCAGCAGCCATGCTGACATGTCTGATGCAGTCGATGACATCGCTGTTACCCAAGGGCCCATCTGTCTTCCGCCCAGGAAGAAGTTTGCCTGTGAGTCATTGCTTCTTTCCTTGAAGAAGAAGTAAATGCCCACCGATACTATGATTATGAAATATAAGACAAATGCTAATACTTCGCCGTTCATGTTGATTTCTCCTTTTTTTATGATTTCAATAATTACTGCCGTTTTATCTAACAACTCCCATAGAATAGCATAAAATTAACTAGAACGAAACACAGAATGAAGTTCGAATAATAAACTGTACATTATTTTATAAAAGCTAATTAAATCGTTGAAATTTTAGGCTTTATAATATAGAATAACTTTAATATAATAATAAATACCAAAAATTAAATTATTAAAAAATTATTGCGATTTTGCGAAAAAACATCTCATTGGGAGGAAATCATGAAAAAAAACTCCAGAAACACGAAAGGTAAAATAGTATCTGCCGCATGGAAATTGTTCTATGAGCAGGGATACGACGAAACCACTGTTGAAGAAATAGTAGAAGAATCCGGCACATCCAGAGGCTCTTTCTACCATTATTTCGAAGGCAAGGATGCCCTTCTTTCATCTCTTTCAGTTCTCTTCGACGATAAATATGAAGAGCTCAGCAAGGCTATGGATTCCGACCTTTCACCTATAGAAAAGCTGAAATACATAAACCAAGAGCTGTTTCTGATGATAGAAAACACAGTATCCGTCGATCTACTGGCGAGGCTGTTCGCAACCCAGCTGACAACCAGCGGCGAGCGACATCTTCTCAACACCAACAGAACTTACTATAAGCTCCTTCGACAAATTACGACAGAGGGCCAGAAACAAGGGCTTTTTAAAGACGAGCTTTCCATAAACGACATCACGAAAGCCTACGCCATGTTCGAAAGAGGCCTCATGTACGACTGGTGCATCTCCAGCGGGAATTATTCGCTGTGCCAGCATTCTCAAACTATAATGCCGATGTTTCTCGAAGGACTCTGCAAATAACTGATAAAACGACAAAGACCTTGAGCATAATACTCAAGGTCTTTCCATAAGGAAGTGATTTTTTTCTTAGTTTAGTGACGCCTGTCGTCATTAAATGTCGTTTAATAAATCTTTCAGGTACACTATATCAAAACAAGTAGTTAGCTTTGACTAACCATAGTTTACTATAAGGGTATAGTTGTGTCAACCTTTTTTGCAAAAAATATTTAAAATGATGTATAATATTTTTGCAAACAGTTTTCAATCACTAAAAACACCATATCGGAGGTTAGTATGCTGGACAATTCAAGACTTTTAGAAGATTCCTGGCTGAGATGGTCAGCCGATACCATAGAAGAAGCCAAGGTTGCCATTATGGGCATTCCTTTTGACAACGCTGTAAGCTTTAAGAAAGGCGCGGCTTTTGCGCCGGAAAAAATCAGAGAGCTCTCAGTTGAGCTTTCGGATGTTGCCGATGATTTCATTCCTATTAAGGACGGCGTTCTTTACGACATCGGAGACATTTTGCCTGAGCTGAACTGGGAAAATTACTTCGCAGACGTTAAAGAACGCGCTTTGGATCTCATGCAAAGCGGCAAGTTCTGCCTCTTCATAGGCGGCGATCACTCCGTGACCATTCCTCTGCACAAGGCCTTTGGCGAAGCCAACAAAGGAAAGAAAATCGGCATCATACACTTCGACGCTCACTTTGACCTTTGCAAAGAATACGACGGACATAAATGGTCACATGCCTGCACCGAGGCGAGGGCTTTAGATGACGTTATCAGCGGCGACGACCTGTTTTTTATAGGTGTCAGAGTTGCTGAACTACAGGAACTCGATATGCTCAAGGAGAATCCGGGAATCCGTAACATCACTCCGGCGCAGCTTGAGAAGATGGGCACCGAAGCGGCTTTTGACGAGCTTTTCGATGCCTTTAAGGATTACGATGCCATTTATCTTACTCTCGATATAGATGTTCTCGATCCGGCTTATGCTCCGGGGACAGGAACTCCTGTATCAGGCGGCATCAGCTCAAGACAGTTCATCGATCTTACAAGATTGATTTTAGACAGATTGCCTGTCAAGGCAATGGATATTGTGGAGGTTGCTCCTCCTATAGATATCAACGACATAACATCCTGGGCAGCACTTCGCATAATACACCAGGTTTTCACTCGTTTCAGTAAATAACAGTAAATGCGGCCCGCCTAAGCGGGCCTTCTTAAAGGTATTATGGCATTATTTATAGCATTCATTATTTTCATGGCGACCGTTATCGGCGCTCTAATATTCGGATATTCGCTGATTATCGCATTGCTTGTGGGACTTGTGGCGTTCATGGCTGTCGGTGTTAAGATGGGTCATCCGCTCAAGGACCTATGGCGTATGGGCATAGACAGCAACCGAGATTCTCTTATCGTGATAGAAGTCATGCTCATCATCGGCTTTCTGACAGCTTCCTGGAGGATTTCGGGCACCGTTACGATTTTCGTATATTACGGTATGAAGGTCATTACTCCACCGCTGTTTCTCATTATTGCATTTCTGCTGTCGTGTCTTCTCAGCTACGCACTCGGAACATCCTTCGGTGTTGCGGGAACTGTAGGCGTGATATTCATGACGCTGGCAAGAAGCGGCGGTGTCGATCCCGTTCTCGCGGCCGGAGTTATCATGAGCGGCATATATTTCGGAGACCGCTGCTCACCTGTTTCGTCCAGCGCCAACATGGTTGCAGCCATTACGAAAACCGACATATTCACCAACGTCAAGGCAATGATGCGCACAGGGCTGTTGCCGCTTATCTTGGCAACTGCCATATATATAGTAGTTTCCATCATGAATCCTATAACTCATGTGGATCCTCATTTAATGGAAACCTTTGAGAATGAATTTAACTTGTCCTTATGGGCATTCGTTCCTGCCATACTCATGTTGATTTTGCCTCTCTTGAAAGTCAGCGTGCTGATTTCCATGGGTCTGAGCATAGGAAGTGCCATCATAGTAGCATGGCTTGTCCAAGGCGTTCCGTTCTTCGAAGTCATTAAAGTATGTATCTTCGGATATGAAGCTACAGGCGACGGACTCGGCTCGCTCCTCAACGGCGGCGGCATGATATCAATGCTGGAAATCGTAGCGATACTGCTGATTTCGTGCTGTTATTCAGGTATTTTCACAGGCACCGGCATGCTGGATAAACTTCAGGAAAAGCTATCCGCTGCATGCACTCGCTTCGGTAGATTCAGCATTATGCTTGCCATCAGCCTCGGCTCTGCAGCTTGTTTCTGTAACCAAACAATCGCCACACTCATGTGCAACGACCTGCTGAAGAAACCTTACTTTGACGGTGCTGTCGATCAAAACGAAGCTTTGATAAAAGAAGAACTCGCCATCGACATGGAAAATTCAGTTATTCTCATCGCCTGCATGGTGCCTTGGAGCATAGGCTGCTCTGTTCCTCTCAGTTTCTTCGATGTGGGTCCCGCGGCAGTATTATACGCCTTTTACATGTGGCTCGTACCGATATGCTACTGGTTTACGAAGAAACGCTGGTAC
>JAUMXT010000219.1 GCA_030529015.1 Bacillota bacterium
CGACATGATTAGGCAGATACCTTTGGCCCATCAGAACCAGCGGACTGTAACCAATATTCAGGCCCGCGCCCATTGGAATGAGCATCAGTACGCAGAACCAGTAATTACCCGATAAAGTAAACAGCAAAGACGCCGGAAGAAGGATAGCAAACGACAGCCAGACCGTCTTACGATGGCCGAAATTATCAGCAAGTTTGCCACCAAACAAAGCAGCCAGCGCAGAAACAGCATAGTAGAAGCTGAGCCAGAGGTTGCCGGTCGATTCGCTTTGGCCGAGCACATCTATAAAATACAGCACGAGGAAAGTTCCGACACCACTGTAAACGATAGACCTAAAACCCACAAGAATGCCAAGCTTGGCAAATGCACCCCAGCGGTCCTTGTATTTAGGTTTGCTCTCCGAGTCGCAAAGCGCACTGCCTTCGGCCGCCTCCGGTTCGACAGCCGACGCCTTCGCAGGCGATTCGCCCTTCGGGAAGAACTTAGTCGATAAAACTCCGAAGATCATCGCAGGCACGAAAAAAATAAGAGTTCCCGGCAGACCAAAGAGCGAAATAAAAGCAGTCGCAACTATAGGTCCTAAGGTGAATCCCAGGTTGCCGCCAAACGAGAATACGCCAAGATGAAAACCAATAGAATCATCATCCGCATTGCGATTCACGAGCTGCGCAGCCTGCGGGTGGAACAGTGCAGAACCAACACCGCTGATCATTACTGCAATACATAAGCCGGTAAAAGACGATAGCACGCCGGTGAGAGCCATACCGCCGCCGGCCAGGAAAACACCGTAAACCATAATACGCGGATTGTCGATTTTGTCGGCGATATGCCCGAAAATCGGCTGGATCACCGAAGCCACAATATTAGCGACCATAACCAAGATGGCCGCAGTTGTATAATCAAAATGATAAGCCGCGATCAAAAAAGGTAATATCGCGGAAAGGGCACCGTGCGCGATGTCCGAACACAGGTGCCCAAAAGTTAAGACATAATGTTTCATTATTTCATTACTGCTCCCTTAGCTGAAGAATCAACATTTCTCATGTATCTTACGAGCCATCCGCCTGTTACGTTAGGAGGAGGTGCCACGTAAGATTCGCGACGCTTAGCGAATTCTTCGTCTGAAACCTGCGCATTGATTTTAGCGTTAGGGATGTCGATCTCGATGATGTCGCCTTCCTGCAGCAGCCCGATGTTGCCGCCTGCAGCAGCTTCAGGACAAACATGACCGATAGAAGCGCCTCTGGAAGCACCACTGAATCTACCATCTGTGATCAGAGCAACAGTCTTATCCAGCTTCATTCCGGCAAGAGCGCTTGTAGGATTGAGCATTTCTCTCATTCCCGGACCGCCCTTAGGTCCTTCATATCTGATAACTACTACATCTCCGTCTACGATCTTGCCTGCATAGATAGCTTCAATAGCATCTTCTTCACAGTCAAATACTCTCGCAGGACCGCTGTGAGCCAGCATTTCAGGAGCAACTGCACTTCTCTTAACTACGCAGCCTTCCTGAGCAATGTTACCCCACATAACTGCGATGCCGCCCGTTTCGCTGTACGGCTGATCGATAGGTCTGATAGTGTTGTAATCCTTAACGAAAGCGCCTTCCATATTTTCGCCAACAGTTTT
>JAUMXT010000091.1 GCA_030529015.1 Bacillota bacterium
TGCAAACGGTATCACAATAAAAGAAGGCGACTTCATCTCAATCGACGGTTCTACCGGTAACGTATACGGTGAAGCTATAAAGACTGTTGAAGCTCAGCTTGCTGGTGACTTTGGCAGATTCATGGAATGGGCTGACGAAATCAGAACTATGAAGGTAAGAACTAATGCCGACAATCCTAGAGATGCACAGCAGGCTGTAGATTTCGGAGCAGAAGGTATCGGACTTTGCAGAACTGAGCACATGTTCTTCGAAGAAGAAAGAATCCCTGCTATCAGAAGAATGATCATGGCTGATACAGAAGAAGAAAGAAGAGAAGCTCTCAAGTTCCTCCTTCCTTATCAGCAGGGAGATTTCAAGGGTATCTATGAAGTTATGGGTGACAGACCTGTAACAATCAGACTGCTTGACCCACCTCTCCACGAGTTCATTCCTCACACAGACGAAGAACTTAAGGAACTGGGTGAACAGATCAATGTTCCATATGAAAAACTGGCTAAGAAGGCAGAAGAACTTCATGAGTTCAACCCTATGCTGGGACACAGAGGTTGCCGTCTGGCTGTAACATATCCTGAAATCGCTGAAATGCAGGCTGAAGCAATCATCATGGCTGCTATCGAAGTGAGAAAGGAAAAGGGCCTGGATATCGTTCCTGAAATCATGATTCCACTGGTTGGTCTCGTTAAGGAACTGGCTGACGTTAAGGCTACAGTCGTTAAAACTGTTGAAAGAGTTATGGAAAGAGAAGGCGTTAAGTTCGATTACATGGTAGGAACTATGATCGAAATTCCTAGAGCTGCTCTGACTGCCGATGAAATCGCACAGGAAGCTGAATTCTTCTCATTCGGTACTAACGACCTGACTCAGATGACATTCGGATTCTCAAGAGATGACACAGGTAAGATTATCAAGGAATATGGCGATAAGGGCATATTCGAAGACGATCCGTTCCAGAGCATCGACCAGACAGGCGTTGGCAAGCTGGTTAAGATGGCAGTAGAACTCGGTAAGCAGACAAGACCTAACATCAAGCTTGGTATCTGCGGAGAACACGGTGGCGAACCTAAGTCCATCGAATTCTGCAACGCAGTAGGTCTCCAGTATGTATCATGCTCACCATTCAGAGTGCCTATCGCAAGACTTGCTGCAGCTCAGGCTACAATAAAGCAGAAATAAGAGAGTAGAAACAATAAATGATCACAAGTAAACAGAGAAGTTATTTAAGAAAACTGGCACATGATCTTGATCCCCTGGTTTACATCGGTAAAAGCGATTTGACAGAAAACATCTTTGCTGAGATGGACAGATTGCTGGAATCAAGAGAATTAGTAAAAGTGAAAATCCAAGAAAGCAGTCTCCTTGATCCCAAGGAGACTGCCAATGAGATGGCAGGAGTTCTCGGTGCAGAGTATGTTCAGGCCATAGGTAGAAAGTTCACTCTTTACAGAAGAGCTAAGGAAGATCCTCAGATCGTACTGCCAAGATAAAAAACAAATTTAGAAAGTAAGAGTAATTAGTAAAATGGAAAATGCATTGAATAAGAGATACGGACTTATCACAGCCATCACGATGGTAGTCGGTATCGTAATCGGATCAGGTGTCTTCTTCAAGGCTGAGAAGATACTCAACTGTACAGGCGGTGACCTTCAGATCGGTATCCTCGCATGGATCATCGGTGGTCTCATTATGGTAATTTGTGCTTACACATTCTCCATAATGGCGACAAAATATGAAAAAGTAAACGGCGTAGTTGACTACGCAGAAGCTATGCTGGGCAAGAGATATGGTTACTATCTCGGATGGTTTATGACAACTATGTACTTCCCTGCAATGACTTCAGTACTGGCATGGGTATCAGCAAGATACTTCTGCGTACTGCTCGGATGGGATATTACAGGCGGTTCATGTATGGTTATCGCAGGATTCTTCCTGGTAGCAAGCTTCGCAATGAATGCGTTGGCACCTGTTCTGGCAGGTAAGTTCCAGGTATCAACTACAGTTATCAAGATGATTCCTCTGGCACTTATGGCAGTTGTAGGAACTATCAAGGGACTGTCAAACGGATTGCTTATCGAAAACTTCTCAGAAGTTGCAATTCCTGCATCAGAACTGGGCGGTAAGGGATACATGCTGTTTACAGCAGTTTGCGCTACTTCATTCGCATATGAAGGATGGATCATCGCGACATCAATCAACTCAGAACTTAAGGACGCTAAGAAAAATCTGCCAAGAGCACTGGTAATCGGTACTCTGATCGTTATGGCTACTTATATTTTATACTATGTAGGTCTGGCAGGAGCTGTTGAAAACAGCATTATGATGGCAGGCGGAGAAACAGGAGCTAAGATCGCTTTCGCCAACGTATTCTCAAATATCGGCGGAACTCTGCTGTTCGTATTCATCGTTATCTCATGTCTGGGAACTCTCAATGGTCTGATGGTTGGTACAGTAAGAGGTTTGTACTCACTGGCTGCCAGAGGAAACGGTCCAAGACCTGACATCATGAAGCAGGTTGACCCGGTTGTAAACATGCCTATCAACTCAGCAGTAATTGGTGCTCTGCTGGTAGCTGCATGGCTGCTGTACTTCTACGGTGCTAACTTAAGCACAGGCTGGTTCGGACCTTTCTGCTTCGACAGTTCAGAACTGCCTATCATCACTATCTACGCTATGTATATCCCTATCTTCTTCATGGTTATGAAGAAAGAAAAAGATTGGGGTACATTCAAGCGTTACATCATGCCGGGATTATCAATCATCGCATGTATCTTCATCGTAATAGCTGCATTCTTTGCACACAGAATGGCTGTTGTATTCTACCTGATCGTATTTGCAGTAGTAATGCTTATCGCTATTAAGTTTGATAACACTAGGAAAGAAGCAAAATAATAAAAAATGAATGATATAAACAGAATCACACATGTTAATAATGTGAGTCTGAGGGAAGATGGGAAGGCTGTGGTCATTATTGACCAGAGCCTTCTTCCTAATAAGACGGAATTTATAGAACTTGATACGCCGGAAAAGATGTACGAGGCTATATTACATCTTCGCGTGAGAGGGGCCCCTGCTATAGGTATCTGTGCAGGCTACTGCATGGCTGTACTGGCCAAAAAGGAAGCTGAACCTAAGCCTATAAGAGGTTGCTGCAGCAGTGGTTCAGCCGATGAAGTGTTTCTTGAAAACATGAAAAAGCACGGTGAGTATCTCAAGTCATCCAGGCCTACGGCAGTAAACCTGGCCTGGGCTGTAGGCAGAATATTAACGGCTGTAAGAGTAGAAATCAAAAAAGCTAAACTTGATAGCGGTATCATGGCTAATGTCGGCTATGACAGATTGGCAGAAGTCGTGCGCATGGAAGCTGTAGCCATACATAATGAAGACATAGAAATGTGTAAGGCGATTTCCGAATTTGGCTTATCACTTGTGAAGGACGGAGACGGCATCCTGACGCATTGCAATGCCGGCCCGCTTGCTACATCAAGATACGGAACAGCGCTTGGGCCTATCCTGCTCGGCAAGGAGAGGGGCATGGAGTTTAAAGTGTTTGCAGATGAAACAAGACCGCTTTTACAGGGGGCGCGACTTACAGCATATGAACTTCAAATGGCAGGTGTTGATGTTACCTTGATATGCGACAACATGGCTTCGATGGTAATGAGAAACGGCTGGGTACAAGCATGCTTTGTAGGATGTGACAGAGTTGCCGCCAACGGTGATACAGCCAATAAAATAGGGACATCAGGTGTGGCAATACTTGCTAAGCATTACGGGATCCCGTTTTATGTTTTGGGACCTACATCTACCATTGATATGGATTGTCCGACAGGCAAAGATATCCCAATTGAACTGAGAGACCCTGCTGAAATAAAGCAGAAGTTTTATGAAATGCCGATGTCTCTTGATGATGTGAAGTGCTATAATCCTGCCTTCGATGTTACCGATAATGAATTGATAACGGCAATAGTAACAGAAAAAGGCGTGTGCAGACCTCCGTTTACAGAGAGTCTGAGGGCTGTGACCGAAAAATAATTACATCATCCCCGACGATGACGATGCTTCCCCAAGGGAGCTCATACATATTATTAATACCTTTTTTAAACAAACCGGTGCTTTGTAACGATGGTACAAGCACCGCTTTTATTTTGCCTGTACTTTTCTCAAACATCATTTCAGCATCCCATAACCTGCCGTGATTTATTCCGGTTGAAAGGTCAATTATCTCTTTAATTCCTATATCACTTAATCGCATAACACACTCCTTAATTGTGAATAATATTATTAATATTTATTATGATGAAGAGGAGAATATGAAGGTGAAGGAAAAAGAAGAGAAAAAGACTATAGAAGATGAGGCTGTTACGAAGAGCCTGATAAGAGAACTGGGACTTCTTTCGACAGGATCTGATTTCGAAAGTGAGATACAGTACATCAATATAATCGGTAGCATAGAAGGGCACAGTATATTGCCTGCAGACAACAAGGCCACTAAATATGAGCATTTGATTCCCCAGCTTATAGCAGTAGAGGAAAATCCTAAACTTAAAGGGCTCTTTGTTGTGCTTAATACTGTAGGCGGGGATGTTGAGGCAGGCCTTGCTTTGGCAGAAATGATAGCTTCTCTTTCAAAGCCCACAGTTTCGCTTGTTTTAGGCGGCGGCCATAGCATAGGTATTCCGCTTGCTGTTGCAGCCGACAGATCGTTTATATCAAAAACTGCAACGATGACATTGCATCCAATAAGAACCAGCGGGATCGTAATAACGTCTGAAACAACTTTTGATTATATGAGAAAGACACAGGAGAGAGTAATAGATTTTATAGATGATCATTCATCGGCAGATAGAGAAAATGTAATAAAATTGATGAACGCCAATGATAATATGTCAAATGATGTAGGAACAGTATTGTTTGGAAAGGAAGCGGTAGAGGCCGGAATTATCGACGAAGTGGGAGGGGTATCAGAGGCATTGATGGAACTTAAGATAAGGATAGCAGACAAGGAACTGGAATAATTTAACAATTATATATTGACAGTATTTTCCATACATGGTATCTTAAGGTAAAAAAGGAGGGGCTATGTATGGAAAGTTTGTTTTTAGCAATCGTAACAGACGATAAGGACTATGCCAGATCTTTAAGTCTGGCAATGTTGAATGTCTGCAGGGGCTTTATTATAAGGATATTCAATGCAGAAGAATTTTTAGATGAAAATAAGGATTTCGATATTGTTTTGTGGGATGGAGAAGAAGCTAAGGAAGCATATGGCGGAAGGATAGTATATCTTGCGGAGAAACCGTCAGAGGTGATCAACGATATATCGCATAAGCGATTTTGTGTATATAAATATAATTACGCTGCTTCTATGGTAGCCGCAGTTTTTGAGATTTATGAGGCTCTTACCGGAAGAAAGGCAGTAAATTTGAGAAGGCAGGAGGTCAGATTATTTGCTTTCGCATCTTGTGACGGCGGCGTTGGATGTACAGCATTATCTATGGCGATAGCACAGGAGCTATGCAGATTTCAAGGTAAGAAACCTCTGTATTTATCTTTTGAGGAGCTGGAGTCGACTTGCAGATACTTCAGAAGCTCGAAGAATATTAAGGGCGCGGCTGTTTATTTGTATGAACTGTTTAATAATATATATACGGGAGCATATGCCCTCGGAGAAGATCGTGGATACAGGCCGTTTCTTGAAGGGCGAGTAGTACGGGACGATTATGGTACCGAAGCCTTTGCGCCGTCGGGAGGCAGAAATCCTTTGAGAGAGTTAAATCCTGATGAGCTTGATAGATTTATGGCTTCCATAATCGATAGCGGCAGATATGATGTGATAATCATGGACATGGGTCAGTGGCTGTCAAAGACAGGGATCAACTGTCTGGAAATGGCAGAGAAGATATGCCTTGTGTCAGATATGAGTAGAAATAATTTAAGAGAAGAGTTCTTTGTCAATCATATCGTAAGTCATTGCGGCATTGAAATAATGGATAAAATAGTAAAGATCGCAAACAACAGAACAGATAAAAATGATAGGGAAGAATGGGATGAATACGTTAAAATAGCCAGAAGCGGGAGCTTTGCATATGAGGATGGGATAACTAAAATCGTGCTGGAAGATGCGTTTGGAGCAGAGATAGGAAAGCTTGCCGAAAAGCTTATGGAACCAATATGATAATTGCAGAACAAAAAGCCGTGTGTAATCAGCTCTATGTATGATATAATCAAATAGAATTATTATACTTGGCTGACACGAAAGGAACATGACATATGGCATACGATAAGGACATACTGGAACAGCTGGAAGCATACGATGACCTGGCAGACGAACTGGATTATGACTTTAGTATTAATGAAGTGGTAGTAAATACTTTTGATGAATTCAGCATGACATTATTGAATCCTTTCCTTGATCCTGAAAAACAGCTTTTTTACAGAGGGGAGAGAATCAACAGCCTTAACAGACCATTGATTCCGACAATGTTTAGAGATAGAAGCAAGCTCATCGGAGATAATGAGTTTTATGCTAACGTAGACGCTGACTATTTGCTGGATTTTTACAAGGATAATGGAGAGTATTATAATCTGTTCTGTTCAGTGTTCGGAGAGGC
>JAUMXT010000092.1 GCA_030529015.1 Bacillota bacterium
GGTTCTGTAGGATCGATTGGTTCAATAGGTTCTATGATTTCAGGCTCATTACAAACTACTGTAATTGTTTTAGATACCGTTTTAAATGGTGAAATAGTATTTTTCAGCGTATAGGTTATCTTATATTCACCTGCTTTGTCAAATATGAAATTCTGTGCATCTGCATATGAAAGGTTAACAGGTACAGTTTCTCCCGGTTCAAGTATGCTTACAGTTAAGTATTTTGTTCTGTTAGTAGTAGCCTGTTTAGCCACAACACCTTCAACAGCATTTATGGCATTTTCAGAACCAATTTCAAGTTCGCGGTTTGCAGCAGTTATCGTAATCTTTTCAGGTTTTTTTACGGTTACATAAAAATTCTTGTAGCTGCTGCCTCCACAATAATAGTCATAAACCTTATATCTGATCTTATATTTACCGGTTTTCTTAGTTGAAAAACTCTTGACCTTTACATATTTTTTCTTCGACGAACTGTATTTATAGACCTTATAAACCTTTACTTTTGAAGTAAGACTTTGATAAGCATTTAAATTCTTGGCCGTTACTCCTGACTTCAAGCTATATGAACTTCCCTGTTCCACTGTTTTAGCTTTGCTGCTTGAAATGTAAATGGCAGGTTTCTTCATTTTGAAGTTCTTGTTCTTTTTAGTAGGGTCTGTCGGGTCATATTTCCAGCTCTTTTTCATTTTAATTGGAGTTGGTTTACCCAAAGGTCCCGGATCGCTGCTTCTGTATACTGTGATTTTAGTTTTTTTAGGACAATGATCCCATATCCACTTAGCATCCATCGTAGAAAGTCGCACACATCCATGAGAACAATTTGTTCCCAATTTATTATACTCCTTATACTTCATGGTACTTTTGCTTTTCTTTTTGAGCGGAACACTATGGAATAAATAATTACCTTTGATTACCATACTGTATTGTCCCCAAACATTACCTACCAGCTTACACCAGCCAATTTTTGTTCCCATTCTAAAAGTTCCTTGAGGAGTCGAATGACCCTTTTTACCACAGGAGCAAACCATGGCTCTAATTGGCTTATAGGTGGAGCCTGACTTTTTGTAAACGGTAACAACGTTACACTGGGTATTGACTTTTATCCAGTATGTGTTTTTATTTACCGCCGCATCTGCTTCTGAAACGTTAACCGAAAAAACGGTAACGAGCATAACTAATGCCAACAGTAAAGAGATTATTGTATTCTTCTTCTTCATAATTATACCTCCGGGTTATAAACAAACGCAGGCATAGGCTGCAGCTTAAACAAGTTCATTTCATGCTTTCTGTCGATCTTAGCCTTTATCTCTTCATCCTCACATATACCTTCTCTTATATATTTATCGAGTACGGCGTAAGTAAATCCCAAGTTGTCTTCATCTGTGTAACCGCAAAGTCCGTCGATAGGAACCTTGTCAACGAACATCGAAGGGAGTCCGCATTCACGACCGACTGCCTTTACTTCCTGAACTGTAAGATTAGATAACGGACTAAAATCCCCTGCCATATCGCCGTATCTTGTCGAATATCCTACCCAGTCTTCAGAAAGATTACATGTATTGGCAACTCTGCCGTTAACAGTCTGTGAAACAGCATATAACGCAGCCATACGAAGTCTTGGCGGCAGATTAACCTTAGCCTGTCCTTCGAATGCATCGAAACTCTTCATCAGCTCACCGACCATACCTTCATAAGCATCTTTAATATTAACAACAACATGCTCTATACCCAGATGCTCCACCAACTTTAGGGAAACATCTATATCGAACTGTTCTCCGTTAGGCATGAGTACACCAAACACGTTTTCCTTACCGAGAGCTTCTGTGCAAAGCGCAGCTACCACGGAACTGTCCTTACCTCCGGAAATGCCGATAACAGCTTTGCAGCCCTTACCGTTGTTCTCAAACCAGTCGCGGATCCATTCAACCACATCGTTTTTAACTTTTACAGCATCAAATATATACATTCTTACCTCCCGATAATTTCTATCTGACACATTGCCATAGCATCCAGCGCATTATCGTGACTTGCCGGAGTTACCCCGGCGCAGCACGAAGCATCCACCATAACAGGTATTTCAAGAAAAGCAGCCTTGACCATTATAGCGTTTGATATAACGCAGATATCAGTGCAAAGCCCAACGAGTACTATCGCTTCCAGCGGTGTCTCTTCGTCAAGTTCTCTAAGGCTGTCTACCAGCTCATATGATCCGAATGTAGGCTTATCGATTATTAAGCTCTCTTCCTGCTGAAGCTCTGCTCTTATCTGCCATCCATCGCTTCCTTCGATGCAATGAGGCACCGGAAGCTTCCTGCCTTCTTGAGTTTCCATATAATTATCTGAATGAGTATCTCTCGTAAAAATCACAGCGTTGCTGTCTTTACGGTATTCCTCTATCTTAGCTTTAACATTACTTACGATAGCTTCCGCCTCCGGCGTGCCAAGGGCACCATCGATGAAGTCATTTTGCATATCGACTACTATTAATGCTTTCATCTAATATCCCTCCTTAAAATACCATCTGTATTAACAACATATATACTACTGTCCCAACAAATATACTGAGAAGTGAATTGTGCTTCCATTTGTGTATCAACACAACAAGTATAACACATATAGCCTCAGGTATACCATGATTTCCCGTGAATAATGACACATCCTTTAGACAATATATAACGAGCATGCCCATAATCGCACACGGTAATGCATTGCTGAGATAAGTGATTACTGCAGGAGTCTTCTTATCTGCAGGAAAAGCGAGAAACGGTATAAATCTCAAAAGAAATGTTATAAGTGCCATAATGGCAACCATCAATAACGCATACATATCAGTCATTCTTCTCAGCCCCCTTTCTGAAAATAAGAAGGCCGATAGTTATACATACCATCGATGGAATGAGAAAGCTTCCCGATCCAAAAATTATAAGACATCCTAAGGTACATATAATACCTATACATGCCGGGATATGACTTTTGGCACTCTCCCACTGTTCAACGAAAATCAGTACAAACAGAGACGTCATAGCAAATTCGATACCTGTACTGTTAAATGTTATCGCTGCGCCAAGTATTCCGCCAATAGCACTGCCTATTACCCAATAGCTCTGATTCATCAATGATAAAAACAGATAGTACTTTTTCTCGTCGATACCTTCCGGCAAAAGATCTCGTGAGCATACCAGTGAATATGTTTCGTCAGTTAGCGTAAATGCTAAAAGAGGCTTCAGTTTACCTACATCCTTGTAATTCTCCAGCATTGAAATGCCGTAAAATAGATGTCTGGCATTCACCATGAGCGTCATTAGAGCAGTTGCTATCAACGTAGCGCCACCGCTTAAAAGGTCTACTGCCACATACTGCATAGATCCGGCATAAATGGTAAGGCTCATGAGGATAGCCCAGAGAAAGCTGTAGCCTGCACTTTGCAGAAGTACCCCAAAACCTATCCCCAGGCATATATACCCTGCCATTACGGGAAGACTGTTTATAAAGGCTCGTTTCGCCGTTGTTTTGATAATCTCTTTATGATAATATGTTTTCATGATTAATATTAAGAATTGCGAAATTAAAGATCTGTATAAAATCAAAAGATCTGATTATGAAAAACTGTATATTACTCTTATCAGTGCGTTCAGGAAATATCCGAAAATGCTCTATGCTTTTCCTGACGATGACGACCGTATTCCTGCTATCGAGGCTACGATCAGATATTACGGTGCTTACGATTTGAGATACGGTTCCGGATTCAGTCTTGATAATAAGGTGAATGAAGCATGTATAATCGTCCACTCAGACGATATGAAATATACTTTTATGAGACACCTGTTATCCGGAAGCTACAGCCGTAAGTATCGCGCCGCTATGAGAAAGCTTTCAAGGCCAAATCAAGTAAAACGTCTTCGTCTGTTTGATGAGCTCGATAGACTTGAGGCAACAGTTGATATACCGAGACCTCATATCTATCTTGATTTTCTCGGAGTTGATGAGGCTCATCAGCATCAAGGCCGTGGCCGCAAGCTTATGAATGCCGTTTGCGACTATGCAGATAAAGTGAAGCTTCCGATCATGCTATTTACCAATACTGAAGAAGATATTAAGTTTTATAACAGCTTAGGTTTCAGGATAATTGGTGTAACATCGTCGGAAGAATTCGGTTTTACCAACACATATCTTCTGTATGACCCTAAATAGGGTCATTTTTTATTATAAAGCTTTTAAAAATGCTTTTATTATCGCTTTGGAATTGATTATGAATGCATCCTTTGGCTGAACCTCTTCCATATCGGGATCCCAATATTTATCACAATATCTGTCCAGCATCGCTTCATCGTCAAGCCCCTCGTTTTTCATCTTTTTGATAAACGCTTTCTTGACTTCTATTTCTCTTGCTAACATTTCCCAATACTTGTTGTTGAAGCCTTTTGGAAGCATTCCGAAGTGCGGCAGGCTTATGTATTCAGGCTCATATTCCATACATTTGACCCTGGATGCGATAGCGTCGTTACAGTCCTTAAGAAATGGTGTGTGGACATAGTCCTTACCTTCAAGAAGTCCTGTACTTTCACTGGCAAATAAAAGCTTGGCAGGCTCAAAAGCATAACTCATAGAGCAATCTGTATGGCCTTTTGTTTCCATTGCCTTCACCTTGATGTCTCCAAGATCTATAATGTCTCCGTCTTTTAATACAACGTCTACAGCTATTCCGTCAACTAAGATTTCTTCAGTACTGCCCGGCATGAAAAGATCCCTTGCGGAAGTGCCGAGTTCCTTCATCAATTCCTTTGCACTTGGTTTTTCAAAAATACGTGCAGCTTTTTCGCTGGCGTGCACCTTTGCATCAGGAAAAGCTCTTCTTATATACGGCAATGCTCCCATATGGTCGTAATGGGAGTGACTTAGTATCACATAGTCAAGCGTGTCTCTGCCCTTCTCTTCAAGCTTCTTCTTAATGTTTTCAACAGTATGATTACCGCAATAAGCCATACCACAGTCATAAAGCAATGTTTTCTCACTGCCGAAAACAAGTATCGTTTCCCCACCGCTACCTGAAGTAACTCTATGGGCATCTATTGGGAAGTCAAATCTATCGAAATCGTCACCGAACACATCGAACAGTGCGACGTCATTTATTACAGGCTTAGTTTTGTTGTAGTTTGTCATTTTTACTCTCCTTGGCTTCTCCCATTGTGAAGAATACCAAACCTATCCATACGATTACAAATGCAATAAACTGTACCAGATCAAAAGGCTCCTTGAATACAAATATTCCTAAAATCAGCGCCAGTGATGGTGATACATATTCGATAATACCTAATGTTACAAGCGGTACTTTGTTGGCAGCTTCAGCGAAGAATGCCAGCGTAAGTGCTGTTATAGGGCCGCATAACATCAGCAGTCCATATTGATAAGGCTCTCCTACACCGAGGGCGCCCTGTCCCGTAACTTCGAGGTATATGATTACAATAAGAGCCGGTATCATAAGATACATAGTTTCGTAAAAGAGCGATAAAACAGATGGCAGATTAAAGCTCTTTTTAACTGCCGCATAAGTTGCGAATGTTATCGCCAGTGTCAATGCTATGAGCGGTACTTCCATGAAATGGACCAGCATAACAACCACACCTGCCATAGCTAAAACAAGTGCTGTGAGTTTATACTTAGTAAGTTTTTCTTTGAAAAATATGATTCCAAACACACTTACCATGAGAGGCTCTATATAGTAGCCGACACATGTCTGAATAACGTGATCGGCATTTACAGCCCATATGTATATGCTCCAGTTGGCAGTGATAAGAAGACCGGCCATGAAATACTTGAGTCTCGCACCTTTAACCTTAAGATGCTTTGTTATCTCATCCCTGCCGTATAAAATCAAAGATCCGATAAGACATACAAGTCCAACTAAAAAGATTCTGTAAAATATTATTACAGATGATTCGATTGGTCTTAATGCCTGCCAGTATATAGGCAAAATGCCCCATAAAATGGAGCATGCCAATGCATAAAATATTCCTTTTTTATAATTGATATCCATCTTCTTCTAAACCGTTAAAGCCATCCTCAGGTGAAAAAACTATTGTTCCGTCGTTATCATTTTCTGCTTCCATGAGATCAGCAAATGACATTGTATAGCTGTCCAGCTGATAATCAAGTGCAGCTTCAAAATCATATTTGTATTTATCCCCGCCCAGTTTCTCAAGTCTTGCACAAGTAATCGCATCTCTTAAATTATTGTACAAAGGCGCACCGCCTGCCTCCGGCTGAAGCTCAACTTCCGATTCATGGGAATACCAGCTGCTGAATTTGTAAAACTCGTCTGTAAATCTTCTGAGGTCGGATTCTTCTTCAATGTGAGAAATCATACCAATCAGGCTAAGCTTGATTTGATGTAGCAGTGAGAAAATTTCTCCGGAATTGTCAGGAAGTCCCTCCAGAATGTCTTCAAAATAATCTTGAAGTAGTTCTTCTATCATAGTTTTGTCAGCCCCGTCAAAAAGCTGATACATAGCTTCCTGCTCAATATACTCTTCACTTTCGATAAGGTCGGCCATAGCTTC
>JAUMXT010000220.1 GCA_030529015.1 Bacillota bacterium
CTGTCTTGTCTATCTCGTGCAGGTGTTCCATCAATGTTCCTTTCAGCATCATCGCCGAGTAAAGGCTGCGTCTGTTCTGCTTGAGGAATTTCTTTCTCATCATCCCGTATTTGCCTATCGGGAGTTCGTTCTTCGGTGCTTCCAAGTTCGGTATCAGTATCCCGTTCTCGTTTCTGTATGTTATCTCTGCCATCATTATCCGTCCTTTCATTTTGGATTTGGTTTTCGTTTGCATTTTCGTCTTTGATAACATTGTACTGCTGATTTTCATTTTCTGCAAAATTTTTTGCCTGAATAATTTCTTTTTTTCTTTCAGCCGTAATGGTAGAGGATATTTCTCTGAGTGCTTGTTCGGATATTTCGCTTACTGCATTACCCAAAACTGATATTGCTTCAACGGAACTGAAATCAATGATATGACGAAAATCTGTACTATCAAAAACTTCCTCCGGGTGCAATCCCATTCTTTGCATAACCATATATGCAACTGAAACTTCTGCCGTTTGCTGAAATTCAACATCAATGTTAAGGTCATCAATGTCTGCCAAAAAGCTATTCTCTTTAGCATATTTAAGTTCAGACAAATAATCTGCTTTGTTATCTTCAACTGCATTATGAGCAGCACAGATAATTGAATCAATAAGAGTGGTATTTACTTTGAGTTCACCGAAAGTATTTTCAAGTGTTTCGATAATGGCATCGTCATACTTATCGTCATATTCCCAAAGTTTTATATCAACACCACGAATACCTTTGTAAGTGTCTGAAACATCAAACACATGGTCAAGATAAAAGTCAGCACCTCGTTCACGGAGAAGGGCAATACCTTTAGCACCTCTGTTGATTCTGCGTTTTAACTTTTCATTCCAAGTATCAAAATCTGCACACGCTCGTGCATCGGGCCGTTGTGCATAGATTAAAACCTGATCTTCAAAGGAATATTTGTACTGCCACGATGCAGAATTAAGAAAAGCCATCCAATTTTCAACATTGGATAGCTCCTTTGAAGTTGTATTCGCAAGCTCTGTTATGAGCTGCAATTTGGTTGCCATTTTTATCTCACCTCCATATTATCGTTCTCTTTCATTTTTCTTTTTAACTTTGTCTGATAAAAGCATATTTTCTTTTTTGTCAAGCTTGCATATCTGTTTTACGATTTTCTGCCGTTCATTCCATAAGCGATTCATTGTTTTTTTATCTTGCGGTGAGGGTGGATTGTCCATTCTTTCTCTGAAATCTTCAATAGTCATATCCATACCCATTAGTTCACCCATAAGATTGTTTCTGTGTTGGCATAACTTATAATCTTTCAAAAACAATTCTTCGTTCATAGGAAGAAGGGAATCTCTGTTTTTCTCAACAAACAAGCAAATCTCTTTAGTACCTTTAGGATATTCGACTTTCACACCATCAAATTCTGTTTTATCCGGTCTGCCGGAAATTAACTTGATATTTCCGTTTTCGATTGTGAAATAATCTCTTTCCCAAGGAGTTCGGAGCTTTCGTCTGTCAACACCGTAAGCAGGATGTTCCATATCTAACGGAGTTTCCTTATACACTTGCATTTCATCAGGCAATTTATCAATTATTTTGTAGTACAT
>JAUMXT010000015.1:0-14235 GCA_030529015.1 Bacillota bacterium
TACATATGATGAGATGGACGATATGATCAAAGCAACGATCGCCATAAACGAAGAAAGAGAAAAAAAAGAAGAAGAAAAAGCCAAGAAAAAGGCTAGAAAAAAAGCCATCAAGCAGGCAAAGAAAAACGGCACTCCTCTTCCGGAAGAAGAAAAAAAGGAAGACGGCAATGAAGATGGTTCCGGTGACGCACCGTCTGTGGATCCTGAAAAACAGGCCAAGCTCAAAAAATCATTAAAGATCTTCGCCATCATCGTAGCTATCGTTTTAGCAGCATCCCTTATATATTTCTTCATATTTGGGACAAGCAATGCTCCTACAGACAATGCACCTGTTAAAACAGAAAACCAGCAGTACGACGATATTGACGACCTCATAGAAGATCTTCAGTAGCCCTGCTTAACAAAAAATCAAGCTCAGATTCTTTATGAATCTGAGCTTTTTATTTCTTTCGCAACAGTGCGCTTTGCATGGCTAAGGCCTGCAGTTTCCACACGGTTCATACCCTGCATCTTCCGCTGCTTCTTTCGTCATGAAATACGAACGATTATCTTCCGCAGGAAGTCCGCTGCAAGTAGGCAAATGGTACTTTCTCGAGTTGACATTTCCTATATAGTTGGCGTCTTCAAATTCTTCTATGTGCGGCCTTGTGGCATCCTTACCCTTAGGTGTAAATTCAAAATTCATCCCATCGCTGACCGCCACTATCGTACCTTGTGTATCTGTTCTGAAAATCTCGGCACCCACATCATTGAATCTACCTAAAGATTCTCTATGCGGATGTCCGTACATGTTCCCCTTCTCACAAGAAATCACGACATATCTCGGATTGACTTCTCTGAGGAATTGATAGGTATTCGAAGTGCTGCTTCCGTGATGCCCCGCCTGTAAAACGTCCACTTCCAAATCCATTCCTGCTTCCAGCATGTCTTTTTCCGGCTCGCTTCCGGCATCTCCTGTGAACAGCATGCTGTTTTCACCATGAGTTATCTTAAGGCAAATCGAATCATCGTTAGTATCACTGTATTCATAAAACGGCCCTACAAATTCTATCTTGCATTCACCCAGCTTGGCCGTATCACCCGGAAACGGCTCTACTGTTTCGATATCTCTGTATTCGATTTCTTCCTTCAAATATCCTTCAATACCTTCATCGTATTCGTCAAGCATAAACACCTTCTCAACATCGATAGCGCTTACGATAGCTTCGCCCGAACCGATATGGTCTTCATGTGGATGAGTGAACACGATGTATTTCAAACTATCCACACCGACACTATCCAAATACGACAATATCAAATCCTCATCCGGCCTGTTTCCCGCATCTATCAGCATAGCCTCGCCTTGCGATATTACCAGCGTGCAATCTGCCTGCCCAACATCTATGAAGTGAGTGACCATATCATCTTCGGCAGGAAGAACTTCTCCACCTCCGGAAGAGCAAGCGGCAAGCCCCATGGTTCCAATGATAATTACAATTATTACTGCTATAACTTTCGAAAGCGGTTTAAATAACCACTGATACATACGTGCCGTCCTCTCTTTCTGATTTTACTATTTCCAGTCCCCTAAATGCCTCCAGTTCCTGCCTGCATTCTTCAAATACAAATATAAGATTTTCCTTGCATATAACCTTATCATACGGTTTCGGAAGCTTTTCTCTAAATCGTTCCAACGTCGATTCCGGAATCTTTTTTATGGCAAAAGCCGCCATGTTCATCGGTACCGGCATGCTGAAATTCGTATTCTCTGTTTTTATTACTATTTTCATTATGCGGCACCTCTATTTTATGAAAACGCGAACATTCATGCCCTCGGCAGTCGTCGTTCCGATAATGTCCCCGGTCATCTCCTCATCAAAACAATCCGCAAGCGCATCGAGCAAATCCGCCAAATCTTTATTGTTGATTCCTTCGATCGGAACAGGAAGTTTGCCCACTGATTTGATCAGCTTGCGCACAGCCTTTACCGGCAAATGCACCTCTGTACGATCGCCCAGTAAATTCCATGCCGTGATATGAACTATATGTTTATCATATGCTAATTTATTTTCTCCGTTTTCCATTCTGCTCACCTCGTGTTTACTGCCAAAATTATACCACACTTTGATTCGGCTTTGTAGGTTGCTTTTCGGGATGCTTGCGAGCCGGAGCGGGGCTTTTTTCTAAATTCTACGAAAAAAGCCACTTTCCCATAATGCGAAGGGCAGTTTTTCGAGCACTGCGAGCTATTTTCATGCAAAGTGCTATGTTTTCTGACAAAATGGCGCACCATTTTGCCCGAAAAGTTTTAGCTCGGAGGTTGAAGTGGCTAAATTTATAAATCAGAAAAAAAGTACAATAAAATCTGCTATTTTATTGTACTTTTCCGCCTTTTGTTTCAAAAAGCCACTCTGATGCCTTCCAACACTTCATTTCGCAATGCCAAGCTGTAGTTACATGACGATTCATTGCTATAACAATGCTCTGTCCGGCAATGTAGTGGCTAAAAATGCTAATCGCGATCAAAAATCCCCTAAACATGTTGGTGCACTTTTAGTCAACCATTATATAAGAGTTATACCACTACCTTTATATTTCTTTTTCACTGCTGTATAATATGGTAAAAGGAGATTCGCTATGAACATACACGGAATTATAATTGGGCTTGCATCATTTCTTTTGATCGGCATTTTTCATCCAATCGTTATAAAAACAGAATATTATTTGGGTGCCAGAGTATGGCCGATTTTTCTTATAGCAGGACTCCTTCTTATTTTCATCTCCTTTTTTATTTCAAATATCATTTTTTCATGCATTATTGCCATTGCAGGCTTTTGTAGCCTGTGGAGCATAGGTGAGTTGAAAAATCAAGAAAAAAGAGTAAAAAAAGGATGGTTCCCTGCTAATCCAAACAAAAAATAGCAAGTCTGCCGTCGACGAAAGAAAACCCTAAGTTCTTGCTTCCTTTCAGTCGCAATCACCAAGGGTTTCTCTTTTGGTGGAGCATAGGGGGCTTTGCATCCTCGCCTACGGCAAGTCTGCCGTCCTGCGCTCGCTTCAGCGTGCTCGGACACCAACAGTTCACAGGACTGTTGGTCCCTTTCGGGTTCGAGCCCCATTGCTAAGTATTCATAAACATTAAAACAGACGGGTATTACCCGTCTGCTTTAATGTTGGTGGAGCATAGGGGGCTCGAACCCCTGACCTTTTGACTGCCAGTCAAACGCGCTCCCAGCTGCGCCAATGCCCCGAAATGTGGATCGGATGCCGGATATTAATCGGCCTTTTCCTTACTCCACATTTTACTATGTACTAAATCTCACGTCAAGAAAGAATAGCGCTTACACCATTTCGAAGCGGCAGCCCGGCAATGTTGTGTCGAACATGCATATGCCCTTGTAGTCGCAGTACTTGCACGCGCTAAACTGTTCGCCCATTTTCGGCTTTCTTTCTTTTTTCGGTTTTATTGCTATGTTTCCGTCGCAGATTTCCTCGCATATACGTTTTACCTGCACATCGACTTGTTCCATTAGTTCGTCAAAGACTTCCTTAGGCAGAAGGTGACTTCCCGAATATGCAGATAATGTCTTGTCTTTGCTTGACATTTTGATAGGAAGAACGGTAGAGCTTGTGATGGCACCGCCGGCTATCTCCTCGTCCATAGCTTCGATCAGCTTTTCATCATCAAGAACTATACCTACAAGCTTATAGGCTTCTTCCACTCGTTTTGAAACGTTTGCCTGTCCGCCTGAAACATCCTTTTGGTCTGCATCTGTTTCGAGGTCATCTATCTTAAAGTAAAAAACTCCCGCAGGCTCAACATTACTTCCCATGGCTGCCTTAAGATAAACCATCAGCTGAAGCTTATATCCGTTTCGAATATGTTCCACATCTACCGTGTCTGAGCCCGTCTTGTAGTCGATAACTCTGACAGCATCTCCATCAAGAACATCAACCCTGTCTATCTTGCCCTGAATAAGCACTTCCTTACCGCCTGCATCTACTGTAACAGGAGGCAGCACTTTGCCTCTGCCAAACGGCTCTTCGAAATGCATAGCCTTGATATGGCCTTTTCTCACCTGCTTCACCATTGACCACGCTGCGTCTGCGCATATGTCGGCAATTCTTTCGGTTCTGTAGCTTTCAGCCTTCCCGGAATCCATGAGCCCTTCTTTAAAGCCTTCCATATCACCGGCAATAATATTGCGTATTTCATCTCTGCACTGCTGTTCTGTTACAGTCATCCAAGGCGACTGCGGATCGTTTACCGACATACCTGTTTCCGGTGTCGGGGTGAGCTTTTCGGAGAGCTTCATCAGGCAATAATGATATATGTCCCCGATTTCTCTGTGACCCATTTCGTACACCATAGGCTCCTGTAATCTAAGACCGTATCGCATAAAATGAGCGAATGGACAGCTGCTGTATTTTTCAAGCCTTGACGCGCTGACAGTCAGCTTATCATAGTCTTTCATGTAAAGTGCATCTGCAAAGTTTTTGCCCAGCATCTCTTCATCGTTATCAAAGGTCATCCCTGCGCTTACCTTCTCAAGCATTTCCGGATGATTCTCTTCAAACCAATTCATTATCTGAAGCCATTTCTCATCAAGCTCTCCACCGCTTAAATACTTGCGAAGAGCTTCTGTCATATACGATAAAGTTCCTTCTCTTGAGGTCAGCATATCGAAGACATCATCCTCTGCGTCTATATTGCCAAGCACTTCGGGTTTACCCTTCTCCTCAAGATATTCTCTCACCTTTTCAAATACTTCAGACGGCCTTCCGATTTCGCCTTCTTCTCCTCCGCCCGCATAACTGATATAAAGTCGTTCTTCAGGCAGATGAAGCGTTCTGTGAATCGCCAAAGCTTCCTCTTTTCTCACGACATCGTCTCTCTTGCTGAGCTCGATATCCATCCCCTCAAGGGCAGCCTTTTCTCTGTCGCTTATGAGCCCTTCGTCTCCGCTCTCCAACGGCAACACTCCGATATTGGCCCCAACAATCAGAAGGACCTTGACGCGGCTAAGACGCGTCCTTTGCAAAGTGCCCATTATCACTCTGTCCGAGCTTGTCGGCACAAGGCCGATCTGAACCTTTTGCATGCCTATGATCAGAAGCTTTAGTAGCTCTTCGTTGGAGATTCGTTCCTCTCCGAGGATCTCAACTATCTGATCCAAAATTCCGCATATCACATTCCAGCTCTGAGCAGTCTCTGCGGCAGCCTCCGCAAAGCCGCCCTCGTCCTGGCGTGCCATAAGGCTTTCAAGCCTTCCGCGCATATCAAAATCTCTATCTAAAAAGCTGTAGAGCCCCTTTGCTTTTTCAGCGGCAGTGTTATATCTGCCCACGGCATCTGCCGCTTTTTCTATGGTATCGGTAACGGTACGACGAAGCTCGTTTAAAATCAAGAGTTCTTCTTCGCTATATCTGTTTCCGGTCTTCTTGAAATCCGATTTCCATGCAGCGCCTCTTATTTTAAAGGCCTCCACATAGTTTTCCAGTATCTCGCATTCTTCTGCCGTGAAACCTAAGAGCCCCGACTTGGCTATTCTCATTACAGACGCTGTCTTATATCCTTTAGCAACGTTTTCCATAATAGCCAGCAAACAGCCTACTGCCGGATGATGCATCACAGGTCGCTTCTTGTCGACAAACAGCGGTATTCCCCAGCCTGCGAATGTCCTTGCCAATATGCTTCCTCTTGTCTGCATATCGTTACATACTACTACGATATCTCCGAATCTGTATCCTTGATCTCTGACTAGGCTGAGCACGTAAGAAGCAGCTCTTTCAGCCTCTGCATATACGTCTGACGCACCTACAAGCGTAATCGGAGCATCACAGTCAACCTTTGACCACACTGTCGTTCTGGCTTCACCATCTATCGTTGAAATTTCGACTTCTTCGTTGAGGTCTTCCGCTATACTGCAAAGCTTGTCCATAACGTATTTAGTAAGGTTGAATATTTCGTTTCCTTCCTCATACGTCATAACGATATTGACGTTTCGTGCCGTTTTGATGAGTCTTTCTATTACCAGATAATTCTTAGGAGTAAAAGTATCGAATCCGTAAATCCACACCTCGGATTTCTTAACCATTGGTGCCTTCATGATCTTATCTCCGTAAAAGAGAATATAGTCTTCGGCATCAAGATATTTATCTTTTATTCGTTCTTGATATTCATCATATATTACGGCTATATCCTCAAGCTTATATTTGAGGTATCCGTTATCATCCATCTTATCAAGTGCGGCTCTGAGCTCTTCAGGCTCCACACCGTATCTTTTCATGTCGGAAATCACATCATATATGCTGTCAATAAATGAACTTTTCCATCCGGATCCGGCAAATATCTTAAGCCTGTCATCCACCTTGTCCAGTACCTTTGTAAGCAGCATTTGGCTCCCGTATTTATCAATCAGTTCAGGTTTTTTACCGCCTACTTCACGCACAACCTTATGTCCCAAAGTGCTGAAATCCACTATTCTGAGATCCATAAGGCTGTTTTTTTCAAGATAAAAAAAGGCATCCCTTTCTGCTTGCAACGAAAATTGATCCGGTACAAGCAACAGAGTCCTGCCTTTTATATTATCAAATATGAATTTTTCTTTATCTAAAGTTTCTGCTCCGTAATAGATGTTCAGCATAAAGCGTCTTACCCTCTCTCTTCGGTAAATTCCTTGAAAACATCCTTTACGCTGCTGATGGTGTCTATCTTATCGGCATTGACACTGCAGAAGATGAGACCATTGTCGAAATCACCCTCTACACCTCTTCTCACAGCCTCGGTGATGTCATAATCTTCTCCGCCCGCCTTAGAGATTTTGTCTGTGAAAGCATTCTTCATAGCTCTTACAGTCGTCTTCATCGGGCTTGTGATTATTGTAACATCATTAGCTGTACAGTTCAAATACAGCTTTTTATATTCATCATCTGCATCGCATTCTTCCGTAGCAATAAATCTTGTTCCCATCAGGAACCCGTCGGCACCGTAGCGATAAACATTCTCCGCTTCTTCGCGGCCGTAAATACCTCCTCCGACTATAAGCGGGCAGTTTTCCAGCTTCATCAGTTCAGACTTGATTTCCGATATCATCTTATATCGTTCAAGCTCTGCTTTTTCAAGCTGCGCCTCCTTGAATCCGAGAAGGCCTGATGCCTGAGGCCCTTGGAAAATAAAGCCGTCAGGTGTAGTGTTGTATTTATTGTTCCAATTTCTTATTATTGCAGATGCTGCACGTCTTGATGAAACAGTAGGTATTAATGCGACCTTTTTACTGCTGCAATACTTTGGCAAATCTGTCGGAAGTGCGGCGCTTGTAACGATCACCTGCGCGCCTGCCTTCACTGCAGTTTCCACATAGAGATGCGCATCAGGATCGTTCCACATGATGCTGACACCTATAAGGCCCTTGCCTTTAGCCTTTTGCACGGCCTTGAGCGCAGTCTTTATTTCTTTTTCCAAAGTCTGCATGTTTGCCTTAGTTTTATTTTCATGGAAATTCTCGGCTCTGTATCCTATTTCAGATGTGCCGATGAGTCCAAGACCACCTTCTATGGCTACAGCTGCTGCCAGTGAACTTCCTGCCACGCCGATACTCATTCCTGCCTGCACAATAGGCACAGGTAATTCATGCGTTCCCAATTTCAATGGTTTAGGGTCAAAGCCGCCGGTTCTTTCAGCCGCTCCCGCCTTCCTCATAAGGAAGAAATTATTTATATTGTCCATAGACGATATGAACTTAGGGAGCTGCTCTGCAGGTATATGAGACAGTGCTTCCGTGATCATCAGCTCATGAAAATCTTCATGGGCTTCAACAGCTTCCACACCTTCTTTCGTAAGATGTATCCTTACTATTCGCCTGTCTTCCTCATCGCGCAGTCTTTCAACATATCCCTTCTTTACCAGCTTGTTGATCGCAGTAGTCAATGTACTTACATTTATTCCTAACAAATTGGCAACATGGGTCATTGTCCTCGGTCTACCCTTGCCGATAGCAACAAGAGTATGCACCTCGGTTATGCTGAGGTCTTTGAATGAAGATTCATTAACCGCCTTCTCTTCAAGCTCCAGCACCATATTAAAAAGATTTACCAGTATTTCGTTTACTTTCTTGACGTTTTTATCCACAGCTCGGCTCCTAACTGAATGCGAACATTATTTCACATTTACATGCGAGCTCCTCTCCTACATAAGCCTCAGCCACACCTGTTCCGGTGCTTGTTCTGAGTCTGTCTAAAGTAACCATCAGCGTCAAAGTATCTCCCGGAACTACCTGCCTCTTGAAGCGGGCATTTTTAATGGCTCCGAATACTGCCAGTTTCCCTTTGTGCTCCTCCATGGACAAGAGCGCTATAGCTCCTGCCTGTGCCAGCGCCTCCACCTGAAGTACGCCGGGCATAATAGGATTTCCCGGGAAATGGCCCTTGAAATAATACTCATCCTCTGTGACAAACTTAGTGGCTACGATGGTTTTTCCGACTTCCATCTCCTCCACTTGGTCTACTAAAAGGAAAGGTTCTCTATGTGGAATTATATCCTTTATTTCTTCCTTATTCAACAACATATTTGCGCCTCTTCCTCCTTATTTACCGCTGTATTTCTTAACGACGAGAGTTCCGTTATGGCCTCCGAAACCGAGGGAATTTGAAATCACATAATTTAAATCCGACTGTCTGCCTTCGTTGGGCACATAATCAAGACCAAGTTCCGGATCCGGCACTTTAAGACCTGCTGTCGGCGGTATGAAGCCTTCATTTATCGCCTTGGTACAAATAACTGTTTCCAAGCTTCCCGCTGCACCCAACAGATGTCCTGTCATACTCTTGGTTGAACTCACAGGCACCTTTGTATCATCTCCGAACACTTTTTTGATGGCGATTGTCTCGAAGGCATCATTATATGGAGTCCCTGTTCCGTGAGCATTGATGTAATCCACATCATCTGCGGCGATCCCCGCTTCACCCATGGCAAGTTTCATGGCTTTTGCCGCGCCTTCACCGTCAGGTGCAGGTGACGTGATGTGGTATGCGTCTGAAGTAGCCCCGTACCCTGCGATTTCACCGTATATTTTCGCTCCTCTGGCCAGTGCATGTTCCAGTTCTTCCAGTACCAGTATTGCTGCACCTTCACCTAAGATAAAACCGTCTCTTTCCTTATCAAACGGTGTTGAACATCTGTCTGGATCCACCCTTGTGGACATTGCCGTCATATTGGAAAAGCCCGAAAAACACACGGGACAGAATACCGATTCGGCAGCCCCTGCCAAAATCACGTCATTATATCCGTGCTTTATATTTCTGTACGCTTCTCCGACGCTGTGTGTGCCTGCGGCACATGCCGAAACTATACCCATGCTGGCGCCCTTTGCATTAAATTCCATGGACAGATTCCCGGAAAGACCGTTAGGCATTACCATCGGGATCATCATGGCAGAAGCCCTTGCCATATTATCTCTTTTAACACACTTTACTACGTCGCTTTCAAGGGTGGTAACTCCGCCGATGCCTGTCCCGCAGTAAACTCCGAATCTATCGGGATCGGTGTTTTCTCCGCTGACGATACCGCTGTCGGCCACGGCTTCTCTTGCTGCTGTGAGGGCAAACTGCGCCACTCTGTCCAGGCGTTTTGCCGCTCTCTTATCGCCGTAATCGTAACCTTTCACCTCCGCGCCCATAGTCACTTTATGGTTTTCAAGGTCGAACAAGGTGATTTCCGCGATACCATGTCTTCCGTTTTTTATTGAATCCCACATGTCATGGACATTGTTTCCAACAGGAGAAACTACGCCCATGCCTGTTATTACTACTCTCTTTTCCATAATATCTCCTTTACATTATTATCCCGCCATCAACACTTATGGTCTGTCCCGTGATATATGACCCCATATCAGATGCCAAAAAAAGCGCTGCATTAGCGATATCCTCAGGCTTACCGAGCCTGCCCAGTGTTATATTCCCTGCAGCCGCTTCTTTCTGTTCATCTGTAAGCACTGCAGTCATGTCTGTTTCTATAAATCCCGGTGCTATCGCATTAACTCTGATCCCGCGTCTGCCAAGCTCTTTGGCTGCTGACATAGTCATCCCTACGATGCCTGCCTTAGAAGCGCTGTAATTGACTTGGGCAGGATTGCCTTTAAGCCCTGAAACAGACGCCATATTTATGATGCTTCCGCTTCTTTTTTTGATCATAAGCGTCGATATTTCCTTCATCATGTAAAACGCTCCGCTGAGATTGGCGTTTATCACCTTGTCAAAATCCTCAGGGCTCATCCTCATCATCAGCTTGTCGTTAGTTATCCCTGCATTGTTTACCAGTATATCTACTTTGCCGAAATGCTCCTTTATATACGCTACTGTTTCAGCTGCTGTTTTCGGCTCTGCCACATCCCCCTTGATAAGATGAACTTCCGTGCCGTACTGTTTCAATTCCTCCGAGGTCTTAGCTGCTTCTTCATCGTTACTTCTGTATATGAGGATCACATCAGCTCCGCTTTCGCAAAATTTATGTGCTATTGCCTTGCCGATCCCTCTCACGCCTCCTGTTATAACTGCTACTTTATCCTTTAACATCTAGCTCACCATTTCCTTTAACTGTTCCAATGTGCTGCTGAGCGACTCTACGTTCTCCACGTTCAATGCCGTAATAGTCGGACACGTTTTTCGAGTAAGTCCTGTCAGCGTTTTTCCCGGGCCCACTTCAACGATAGCTCTGACACCGTCCGCCTCAAATCTTCTTATTATCTCTTCCCAGTAAACAGGGCTCATAGCCTGTTTTGCCATCATGTCGGCAAGATACGCTTCGTGATCGGCGCCTCCGAAGCCCTTCATCATGTCATCTCCCGTAACATTGGCATATACTGTTTTTCCGGGAGTTTTCAGGCCGGATTCTGCAAGTATATCTCTCAGTTTTTCTGCTGCCGGTATCATCATTGAGCTGTGAAAAGCAGTGCTCACACCTAATGGTATCGCCTTCACCTTTCTCTCCTTCGCTGCTCTTCTGAAACGCTTCAATGCATCTTTATCTCCCGCAACTACCGTCTGTACCGGCGAGTTAAAATTCACGCCCTCCAGAATACCGTCCTGCCTTGCTTCCTCAACAGCCTCAAGCACGGAGCGTCTATCGCCCATTCCGGCCGCCATGCCGCCCTTTGGATTACCTTCTTCGTCAAGGCCTGCCTGCTGCATGAGCACGCCGCGCTTTGAAACGATGTCTATGCCCTTTGATATATCGTCTATAGTTCCTGCTGCTGTCAGCGCTGAATATTCCCCTAAGCTGAAGCCTGCCAGCGCCGCCACTTCAAGCCTTCCGTCAAGGCCGCTATTTTCAAGACCGCTCATAAACGTGCTGTATGCCGCCATTGTTGTCGTATATATTGTCGGCTGTGTCACATGGGTCTGCTTCAAAGTCTCTTCATCTCCCTCAAAGCACCATGCCTTAACTTGTTCACCTGCCATGTCAAAAACTCTTCTGGCCTGCGGATATGCATCGTATAAGTCTTTTCCCATTCCGCTATACTGTGCGCCCTGACCTGCAAATACTATTCCTATCTTCATATATTTCCTCCATCTCTGCGAACATTTCCCTTATGATTTCAGCTGCAGGCTGCTGTTTCTTAACGAGGCCTGCCACCTGTCCCGACATCACCGAGCCGTACTCCATGTCCCCATCTTCTACGGCTGCCGCCAGTTTTCCTATGCAAAGCGCATTTATTTCCTCTTCGTCGGCGTTCTGCTTTTCCAAAGCGAGAACTTGTCTTGTAAGCTTATTTTTTATGACTCTTACAGGGTGCCCTGTAGATCTTCCCGTAGCTACAGTATCTGTATCTTTAGCCTTGATTACTAAATCTTTGTAACTCTGCGCTACAGTGCATTCTTCGGCAACAAGGAATCTCGTTCCTATCTGCACTCCTTTGGCTCCCAGCATATATGATGCCGCCACACCTCTGCCGTCAGCTATCCCGCCTGCCGCAATTACAGGGATATCTACTGCGTCTGCCATCTGCGGTATCATAGCCATCGTAGCCGTTTCACCGATATGTCCGCCTGCTTCAGTCCCCTCTGCTATAACTGCATCCGCTCCTGCTCTGGCCACACGTTTAGCCAGAGCTACGGAAGCGACCACGGGAATCACCTTGATGCCGTTTTCCTTAAGTCTAGGGATATATTTGCCTGGATTTCCTGCTCCTGTAGTAACTACGCTTACTTTCTCCTCGCATACTACGTCTATCAGTTCATCAACATTATCTGCCAGCAGCATAATGTTGACCCCGAAAGGTTTTTCTGTCATTTCTCTTGTTTTCACTATTTCCTCTCTAAGCCAGTCAGCACTCCTGCCTCCTGCAGCGATTATCCCAAGGCCGCCTCCGTTACTGACTGCCGCTGCCAGATGACAATCGGCGATTCTGGCCATGGCACCCTGAATTATCGGATATTCGGTTCCTGTTATTTCACAAATATTTATCATGTTTCCTCCCTTTTTAAATCTACCACTCTATGATGGCTCCGGCGGCGCACAGGCCGCCTCCGAATCCCATGCAAGCAACTATATCGCCCTTCTTGAGCTTACCTGACCTTTGCAGATCGTAAAGTGCCATAGGCACTGTTGCCGAAGACACGTTGGCGCTTTTAGCGATGCTTATCTGGAATTTATCGAGAGGCTGTCCCATCTTGTGGGCAGCTGCGTGTATTATCCTGCCGTTAGCTTGATGCGGTACGAACCAGTCCACATCATCAAGGGTCTTTCCTATTTTCTCGAGGGCTCCTACTGTGACCTCCTCCATGGCGTTGACGGCGAATTTGAAGACCGCTCTGCCGTTAAGGTAAAGTGGCACAGGCGTCTCGTCGTCCTCATGAAATGGCGGCGATACGTAATTCGCCCTACAGTGTATGACATCTTTAACATCATCGTAGTTTTTGATATACGTGCTGAGGATGCCCTTAGCACCCGGATCGTTTTCGAGCACTGCCACACCCGCACCGTCTCCGAACAATATGCATGTGCCCCTGTCGATCCAGTTAGTGACTCGACTGAGTCTCTCGGTGCCTATTACCAAGGCTCTCTTCATTCCGTTAGTTGCCGACCCTTCTGCTGCGCTGCCCTTCATCAGTGACTCTGCGATCCACAGTCCGTATACGAAGCCGCTGCATGCTGCATTGATATCAAAGGCCACTGCATTAGGCAGTCCCACCTTCATCTTCACCTCTGCCGCCATGCTTGGTGTCACATGGTCCGGAGTTATCGTTGCTACTATTACAAGGTCTATAGTTTCCTTATCTATACCCTCCAGAGCCTCCTCTGCAGCAGCCGCCGCAAGATCCAGCGAGCTTTCTGTAGTAGCCACATGGCGCTGGTGTATCCCTGTCCTCTCCACTATCCACTCGTCAGTCGTATCGATATATTCAGCAAGCTCATCATTAGTTATTATTCTTTCAGGAAGGCATTTGCCGATGCCTATCATTTTGATTCCCAATTCTTCCGCCTCCTTGTTTTGTTTGTTCGTCAAATTGTTTGATTATCAAAGTATTTATTGTATAATACTCCTTCTCTTTCGTAATGTCAATAAAAAAAGAAGATGGATTTTCCATCTTCTTCTGTTACACACTTATATTATGTCGAACAATTCGTCAGGGCTGTTTATTATATAGTCAGGCGCATCCTCGCCTAAATCTTCCTTTGTCTTACCTGCCAGCGCCATCGTCCATGACACCAGAACCGCTCCGATTCCTGCATTATGAGAACACTGTATATCGAACAGCGTATCCCCCAGCATCACTGCATTTTCAGGCTTTGAGCCAAGTCTTTCAAGGGCTATATTTACAGGTGCCGGATCCGGCTTATGCTTATCCGTATCCTCAGGCGTTATTATTACATCGAAGTATTTTTCAAGGTCGAACTTATCAAGACCTTCCATAGCTGTGATCTTGAGTCTTGATGTAACAAGGCCTGTCTTATATCCTCTCGCCTTGCATTTCATAACCAGTTCTTTCATTCCCGGAAAAAGAGTTATAAGCTCGCTGAAGTTCGAACGCTGGTAGTTTCTGTAGATTTTGATCGACTCCTCCACCGGAACATTCGGAAAGAATCTTTCAAGCGTTCTCTCAAGCGGCTCTCCAAATGTCGCCGTCAGCTTACTCTCATCCTCTTCTCTGTTTTCAAGAGTCTTGAACGTATGCTGCCATGACATCAATATCACATTATTTGTATCCATTATAGTCCCGTCAAAATCGAACAGGATCGTATCTATGTTTCTCATA
>JAUMXT010000015.1:14335-23496 GCA_030529015.1 Bacillota bacterium
GCTGCAGCAACCCCTGAACCGATAACACCTGCTACGTTAGGTCCCATAGCATGCATCAGCAGGAAGTTTGCAGGGTTAGCTTTCTGTCCTTCAATCTGAGATACACGAGCTGCCATAGGTACAGCAGATACTCCGGCTGAACCGATGAGAGGATTGATTTTTCCTCCTGTGATCACGTTCATCAGCTTAGCGATAAGAACTCCGCCTGCAGTACCTACTGCGAATGCGCAGATACCTAAGATAACGATCTTGATTGTTGACCAAGTGATAAATGTTGAACCTGTAGCAGATGCGCCTACGCAAGTTCCCAGCAGGATAACCAGGATGTTCATCAGAGCGTTTGAAGCAACGTCTGACAGTCTTGCAGTTCTTCCGCATTCCTTAAACAGGTTACCCAGCATCAGCATACCAACCAGTGGTGCAGCTGAAGGCAGAAGCAGACAAACTACTACTGTTACTGCGATAGGGAACAGGATCTTTTCTCTCTGAGAAACTACTCTCAGCTGTTCCATCTTGATCAGTCTTTCTTTTTCTGTAGTCAGAGCCTTCATGATAGGCGGCTGGATTACAGGTACCAGAGCCATATATGAATATGCAGCTACTGCGATAGGTCCCAGCAGGTGGTCTGCCAGCTTACCTGTCAGATAAATAGCAGTAGGGCCGTCAGCTCCTCCGATGATACCGATTGATGCAGCTTCCTGAGCATCAAATCCGAGAATGATAGCAGCGAAGAACGCGAAGAATATTCCCAACTGTGCTGCAGCTCCCATCAGAAGTGATTTAGGGTTGGCGATGAGCGGACCGAAGTCAGTCATAGCACCTACTCCCAAGAAGATCAGTGAAGGCAGTATCGGCTTCAACAGATAGAATATAGTCAGAAGACCTGCGTCGGTCAGCTGATCTGAATTAGTGATGGAGAAATGCTCTATAAACATTCCTGACATCGGCAGGTTCGAAAGCAGCATACCGAATGCGATAGGCACCAGCAGCAAAGGTTCGAAACCTTTCTTTATTGCAAGATACAAGAAAACAAATGATACTAAAATCATTATTCCGTTTTGGTAAGTGAAGTTTGCTATACCTGTGTCTCCCCACAGATTAACAAAAGCGTCTACGATAGCTCCCATTTGCTTGTCTCTCCTTCTCTTAAAATGACATTTGCGATTGTTAAAATCACTTTAAAATATTAACATACATGAATTTTTATTACAAGTATGTATCGATATTAATACAGTATACAAGAAAATACACAGCTTACAGTTTCATGGTCAGACCTATTTTCTGCTTATCATAGTCTATTTTTATGATTTTGACCTTAACCGTATCGCCTACTGACACTACGTCCATAGGATGGTTGATGTATTTTCTGCTCATCTCTGAAATGTGCACAAGACCGTCATTCTTAACTCCGATATCAACGAAGGCACCGAAGTCTACAACATTTCTTACTGTTCCTTCAAGCTCCATGTCAATCTTCAGATCTTCGAACGACTTGACGTCATTTCTGAACACTACAGGAGGTGCATCTTCACGCGGGTCTCTGCCCGGCTTTTTCATTTCGGCAATGATGTCTGTCAGTGTAGGTACGCCTACCTCCAGTTCTTCCGCCATCTTTTCGATAGCCTTCTTCATATTTCTCTTAGGCTTTTCTTCTGATTTGGAAAGCTCAGCCAGCGCGGCAAGGCCCTTTGCTCTTGTCTTAGGTGCCGCAGGCTTTTCAGTCTGTCCGTAAACTTCCCATATCTTCTCATCTATATCGGCAGCGCCGCCCTTCTGCAAAGCGCCCTTCTCGATGCCGAGCTTCTTCAGCATGGCTTCTGCCGCTTTGTATGATTCAGGGTGCACCGATGTATTGTCGAGAGGATTTTTACCGTCGGCTATACGAATGAAGCCTGCACACTGGTTGTAAGTTTTTTCTCCCAGCTTGCTTACCTTCTTCAGTTCTTTTCTCTCTTTGAAAACGCCGTTTTCTTCTCTGTAAGCGACGATATTCTTGGCAATACCCATGTTGATGCCCGCAACGTGTGCCAGAAGTGACGGTGACGCAGTATTAAGCTCAACGCCTACTCTGTTTACACAGTCTTCTACGACATTGTCAAGTGCTCCCTCGAGAAGTGTCTGATTGATATCGTGCTGATACTGACCTACGCCTATGCTCTTGGTAGGAATCTTAACCAGCTCTGCCAGAGGGTCCTGAAGTCTTCTTCCCAGCGACATTGCGCCTCTTACCGTAACGTCCAGATCCGGATATTCTTCTGTTGCCAGCTTAGATGCCGAATAAACAGATGCGCCGGCTTCGTTTACGATAGTATAGCTGATATCATATCCGCCCTTCTTGATGAAGGATGCAACGACTTCTTCTGTCTCTCTTGAAGCAGTACCGTTACCGATAACGATCGTGTTTATCTTGAATTTATCCACAAGCTTCTTAAGAACGGCTTCTGTGCCCTTGATATCCTTCTTCGGCTCTGTCGGATACACTGTAGTATATGCCAGAAGTTTTCCTGTTTCATTGAGAACAGCAACTTTACAACCCGTTCTGTATCCCGGGTCGATACTGATGATACGTGCGCCCTTCACAGGAGGCACCATCAGAAGTTTTTCTGTATTCTTGGCAAACACCTTTACTGCCTCAGCTTCGGCTCTTTCAGTAAGCATATTTCTCATTTCACGCTCTATGGAAGGTGCCATCAGTCTCTTATATGCATCGGCTACAGTGTCTTTGATAAGCCCTGTAAATATTGATTTTTCATTGGTGAGAACCGCATCGCCTATGAGCGATTCCATCTTTTCTACATCTGTAAGAACTTTGACCTTGAGCTTTTTCTCTTTCTCACCTCTGTTGATGGCGAGGACTCTGTGATTAGGGATCTTAGCGATGCCTTCGCTGTGGTCATAGTACATTTCGTACACGGTCTTTTCTTCTGCATCGACAGCTTCTGTGTTGATCACACCTGCTTCTGCAGTCTTTTCTCTTACTGCTGCTGTGATTTCAGGATCATCGGAAATCATTTCAGCGATGATATCACATGCTCCCGCTATAGCCTCTGCTTCATCAGCAACACCAAGCTCTTCGGAGATATAGCCCTTTGCATGATCTGCCGGGTCTCCGCTTTCGATATCCTGCGCCATGAAAAGTTCCGCCAGCGGCGCAAGGCCCTTTTCTCTTGCCTTAGAAGCTCTTGTCGCCTTTTTCTTCTTGTATGGTTTATAAAGGTCTTCTACTCGCTGAAGCACCTGGGCTTCCTCGATCTGAGCCTTGAGTTCTTCTGTAAGTTTGCCCTGCTCATCTATAAGTCTTATTACTTCTTCCTTACGTTCCTGTAAGTTTCTAAGGTATGTCAGTCTTTCGTCTAAATCACGAAGTACTACGTCGGAAAGTCCGCCTGTCACTTCCTTACGATATCTGGCGATGAACGGGATGGTATTTCCCTCGTCGATAAGTGCAACGGTCTGCTCTACCTGAGTCACCTTCAGCTTAAATTCCGCCGCAAGTATTTCAATTATATTCATTAAGTCGTTACTCCTTCTGCTTCAATTTCTCGTTGATAAAATAATCAAGATCTCCGTCCATAACTGCCTGTACATTACCTACTTCGGCATTAGTTCTGTGGTCCTTGACCATGGTATATGGATGGAACACATAAGATCTGATCTGGCTGCCCCATGTGATCTGGTTATAGTCGCCCTTAAGTTCTTTGATGGACTCCTTTTCTTCCTGTTCTTTAAGCTCTATCAGCTTAGATACCAGCATCTTCATGGCATATTCTCTGTTCTGCATCTGAGATCTTTCATTCTGACACGTAACCACGATATGTGTAGGCAGATGTGTAATTCTTACTGCCGAATCAGTCATATTAACGTGCTGTCCGCCTGCACCCGATGCTCTGTATGTGTCGATTCGCAGATCTTCGGGGTTTATTTCAACAGTAGTGTCAAACTCGATTTCAGGTGTTACATCGAGCGATGCGAATGATGTATGTCTTCTGCCGGATGAGTCGAACGGCGAAATTCTCACGAGTCTGTGAACGCCTTTTTCGTTCTTGAGATATCCGTAAGCATAGTCGCCTTCCACCAGCAAAGTGGCGCTCTTGATGCCGGCTTCAACGTCATCGTTCATGTCCATGAGCTTCGCCTTAAAGCCACGCTTCTCACACCATCTCGTATACATTCTGAAAATCATCTCTGCCCAGTCCATGGCTTCAGTTCCACCGGAACCTGCATGTACTGAAATGATGGCATTGTTTTTATCGTATTTTCCGTCAAGCAAAGTCTTCAGCTTCAGAGCTTCCAGGTCTTTTTCAAGCGCTTCCGCTGCAGGCTGTGCCTCTTCGGCAAGCATCTCGGCTTCGACAGAAGCACCGCTTGTCTCAGCCTCTTCAGCCATCTCGATCATAACTTCCAGATCTTCCAGTCTTGATTTAAGTCCGTTAAATTCATCAAGTGAATTCTCAAGAGACTTCTTTTCTTTCATTATCTTCTGTGCCTTTTCCTGATCGTCCCAGAAATTAGGCACTGTTATCTGTTCTTCTATTTTTGACAGCTCTGCCTGAAGCCCTGCCGGGTCAAGAGATTCGCCGGCTTCCTTGAGCATCAGCTGCAGAGCCGGGAGCTGTCCTTTTATTTGGTCTAAAAGGATCATCTAATCACTTCCTCTCTGTCACTATTGCGGTCAAATTTATTCAGCGCGGCCGCAACAATGCTTATATTTTTTACCGGAACCGCATGGACAAGGGTCGTTTCTTCCCACCTTCGGCGCTTCACGTCTCACTGTTTCAGGTTTTTTACGTCCTCTTTCAGGAATCTGCTGCTGAGCAGGAACATCTCCGCCTCCTGACATTACAGGTTCGTCGGCAAATTCTTCCTTATGGCCTTCGCCGCTTCCCATAACGTTCTTTCTTTCGGAAGATGTCTGAACAGTAACGTTATAACACGCCTTAACGAAGTCTTCCTTGATGGAATTTACCATCAGCTCGAACATGTCGAAACCTTCCTGTGCATAAGCACCGGCAGGGTCCTGTCCGCCGAGACCTCTAAGACCGATACCGCTCTTAAGCTGATCCATCGCATCGATATGATCCATCCACTTGTTATCAACGATTCTGATGAGGATCATACGCTCAACTTCACGCAGTTTGTCTTCTCCGATTTCTTCTTCCTTCTGCCTGTACAGTTCTTCGAAAGTATCATAAAGCTGTGCCTTGAGACTTTCTTCGTCCATATCGTTAAAGTCTTTTTCTGTGATTGTTAAAGTTTTAAACGCAGGAGTTATCTTCTTGAGGCCCTTGTTGATAGTATCAAAATCCCAGTCTTCAGGGAATTTTGATGCCACAACTACAGGATCCACAACTTCGTCGATGAGCTGCTTAGTCATTGAAGTCACGTCTTCTCTCAAGTCTTCGCCGAAAAGAACTCTCTTACGTTCTCCGTATATGATTTCACGCTGCTTATTCATGACATTGTCATACTGCAGTACGTATTTTCTGATTCCGAAGTTCTTACCTTCAACCTTCTTCTGAGCATTTTCAATCTGCTTGGTGATCATGCCGGCTTCGATAGCCTCATCCTCTTCAACGCCCAGTCTCTGAACCATAGACTGCATTCTTTCTCCGCCAAAGAGTCTCATAAGCTCATCCTGCATGCTAAGGCAGAACTGTGTCTGGCCCGGGTCTCCCTGTCTTCCGGAACGACCTCTCAGCTGATTATCGATACGTCTTGATTCATGTCTTTCTGTACCTACGATGCAAAGTCCGCCTAATTCTCTTACCTTTTCCTGTTCTTCGCGCCTTTCTTCCTTATATTTGGCGTGGAGCTTTTGGAATTCTTCACGAGCCTTCAAAAGCTCAGGATCATCGCTCTGAACGAAGCTTGTCGCAAATGCTATCGCTTCATCGTCATATCCCAGCTTAGTCATTTCTCGCTTCGCTTCAAACTCAGGATTTCCTCCTAAGATAATGTCGGTACCTCTACCTGCCATATTGGTAGCGATAGTGATGGCTCCGTAACGGCCGGCTTCTGCGATTATCTGCGCTTCCTTTTCATGCTGCTTCGCATTGAGTACATTGTAATTCTTAATGCCTCTCTTTCTGAGAGCATTGGCAATAAGCTCTGACTTTTCAATAGATGTAGTACCTACAAGTACAGGCTGTCCTGTCTTGTGTGCCGCCTCTACCATATCAACAATGGACTTGTATTTACCGCGTTCTGTCGCATATACGGCATCCTGCAGGTCGTTTCTTGTTACAGGTTTATTGGTAGGTATAACGACAACGTCCATGTTGTATATGTCTCTGAATTCGCCTTCTTCTGTTTTCGCTGTACCTGTCATACCTGCCAGTTTCTGATACATTCTGAAGTAGTTCTGGAGTGTGATGGTTGCAAGCGTTTTTGATTCTGAACGAACCAGTACGTTTTCTTTAGCTTCGATGGCCTGGTGAAGTCCGTCACTGTAACGTCTTCCGAACATGAGACGTCCTGTGAATTCGTCAACGATCACTACTTCACCGTCTCTTACGATATAGTCAACATCACGTTTCATCATATTTCTGGCCTTCAGTGCCTGAAGTACGTGATGGTTGATTTCCATGTTTTCAGGATCGGAGAAGTTTTCTACGCCGAAATATTTTTCACATTTTTCCACACCGATGTCGGTCAGTGCTATCTGCTTATCTTTTTCTTCGATCGTAAAATCGTTATCTTCGCCTTCCCTTAATGTTCTTACGAAGCCATCTGCCCTTTTATACATATCTGTAGACTTATCACCTCTTCCCGAAATGATAAGCGGAGTTCTGGCTTCGTCTATGAGAATGGAGTCAACTTCGTCTATGATGGCATAGTTAAGTTCTCTCTGCATCATGTCATCCTTATATACGACCATATTGTCTCTCAGATAGTCGAAACCGTATTCATTGTTGGTTCCGTAAGTAATGTCAGCCTGATATGCTGCACGTCTTTCTTCTTCAGGGATACCGTGGATAACACAGCCCACCTTAAGACCAAGGAATGTATAGAGCTTGCCCATCCATTCCATATCTCGCTTGGCCAGGTAATCATTGACTGTTACTACGTGCACGCCTTTTCCTTCCAACGCATTCAAATATGCCGGAAGTGTCGCCACTAAAGTCTTACCTTCACCTGTCTTCATTTCGGATATTCTTCCCTGATGAAGTGCTATACCACCGATTATCTGCACGTAGAAGTGTTTCATACCGAGACTTCTCCATGCAGCCTCACGGCATACCGCAAAGGCCTCAGGTAATATATCATCCAGCGTTTCCCCGTTCTTAATACGCTCCTTGAATTCTGTTGTTTTGTCCCTAAGCTGTTCATCGGTCATTGCTGTCATTTCTTCATCATATGCCATGACCATGTCAGCTATTTTAGAGATCTTTTTGACTTCCTTCTCATTAAGATCTCCGAATAATTTTTCCATCAGACCCATGTTTTTTCCCCTTTCTTATTCCTTATCTTTCTTGTCCTTGACCGTAAGATTTATTTCTATTGCCTTCCTGTCATCCGCCTTGGTAACTCTCGCCCTGAGAGTTTTACCATCGATAACTGTTTCGAATGTGTCGTTTTTCTTTGGCAGGTTGTCCAGTTCCAGAACCACCCATCCGTTAACAGTTACCACATCGACTTCCTCATCGATATCAAAATAGTCAAATACCTTAGCAAGGTTGGCACTGCACTTCACTCTGTAGCTTCCGTTCTGGAGCGGCATTATATCCTTAGATATGACCATATCGTGCTCATCATAGATTTCGCCTACCAGCTCTTCGATAATATCTTCCATGGTAACAAGCCCTTCTGTACCGCCGTATTCATCAATGACGATAGCTATATGAGTCTTTACCTGCTGCATCTTCTTGAGAAGATCTGATATTTTTATCACAGTACTTACGAATACTACCGGTGTAACGTAATCTACTATATTTCTGTTTGTTCCGACAATATGATTATGATAGTCCTTCTGATTAATAACACCTATGATTTTATCGATATCTTCTTCATATACAGGCAATCTTGAAAATCCTGTACTCTTGAATATCTCTCCCAGTTCTTCCTTAGGACAGTCTGTATCGATTGCTACCATTTCAGGTCTCGGTGTCATTACATCTTCTGCCGTAAGTTCATAGAATTCAATAGCGTTCTGGATGAGTTCGCTATGCATCTTCTCAATACCGCCGCCTTCTTCGGCTTCTTCAACCATTGTCAATATTTCATCTCCGGTAATCTTCTCGTGATCATCAAGCTTGAAGATCTTAGCGATAAAGCATTTCCACAATGTAAATATAAAGTTGATAGGTGTGAGTATCATCATGAACACCTTGAGAAGCGGTGCCGCGAATTTAGAGAAGCCTTCAGGCTTTTCCTTGGCAATATTCTTAGGTGTTATTTCTCCGAATATCAATACGACTACTGTTATAACTACTGTTGCTATAGTTGCTCCGTATGGCCCGAAAAGACCAATGAACAATACTGTGGCTACAGATGTCATGGTTATATTCACTATATTATTTCCTACCAGTATCGTAGTTAACAGCTTGTCGTATTTTTCCGACAGCTTAAGAACAGTTTCTGCTTTTCTGTCCCCATCGCTAGCCATATTCTTCAGTCTTATTTTATTGACAGACGTAAACGCCGTCTCAGTCGCTGAGAAATATGCTGAAAAAAGTATTAATACCACTATGACGATAATATCGCCTATAATGTCTCCATTCATTAATAATAGCCTCCTTAAGACATACTAAACCCATAATATATTAGTATACCTCATAGAGCTCTAAAAAGAAATACAAAAACTCAAAAACCCGGGTGGTGACCGGGTTTCTGAGCTTACTTATTTAGCTTGGAAGATTGTAAGCTTCCATATATATCTGAGCGTGCTTATTTACACGTCTCATTTAAATTTATTATGTCTAAAAAGTATGTAGTTTATGCTTCCATAGCCTTTTCAGCAGCAGCCTTGTCAGCTTCTCTCTGTTCCAGGATAGCAGCATATTCTTCGTCAGTCATTTCAGTCATTGTGATTCCGGTGAATCCATAGAAGATTGAAACGATTGGGTTCAACCAGTTAAGGATAGCATATGGTGCGTATCCGCCGGCGCCCCACTGTGGAGTCTGCAGGAAGCTTGACATTGTAGCTCCGCAAGTGTTCCAAG
>JAUMXT010000093.1:0-3997 GCA_030529015.1 Bacillota bacterium
TGCTTCTGCTAACGCTGTGAACAGTTTCGCAGATACACCTGTTCTTGATGACATTCCGGCACCTACAGTTGCGATAAGGGCCATGTTATCAAATGTTTCGATGTGGTCAGGCTTAAGCTGTCTATGGATTTCGTCTAAAATTTCTTCCAGCTTGCCGTCTAATGCTTTGTTATCTATAACGATAGATACAGTATCGATACCGCTAGGCAGATGTTCGATAGCAATGTCGTTGTCTTCCAAAATTCCCGCCAGCTTTCTTATAAAGCCTCTCTCTGTGCTGAGCCCGTTCTTGCTGATAGCCACAACTGTGAAGTCCTTGCTGCCTGCAATACCTGATATGATTCTATCGTCGCTCTTATCAGGCTCAGATGTGATCATTGTACCGGGATCTTCAGGCTTGTTAGTGTTTCTGATGTTGATAGGGATGTCAGCTACTCTCGCAGGATATATAGCATCTTCGTGAAGTACTGATGCTCCCATGTATGATAATTCTCTAAGTTCCTTATATGAAATAGTGCTGATAGGCTTAGGGTTCTTAATGATTCTAGGATCTGCCATAAGGAAGCCTGAAACGTCAGTCCAGTTTTCATAAACGTCTGCTTCCATCGCTCTGGCGATAAGAGCACCTGTAATATCTGAACCGCCTCTTGAGAATGTCTTTACGGTACCATCTATCTTAGCCCCGTAAAAGCCCGGAACAACCGCCTTATCGTGCTTTGCAAGTTCCATCTTGATAGCAGTATTAGTAAGCTCCTCCATGAATCTGCCCTTTTCATCAAATCTGATCATTGATGCTGCATCTACGAAATCATATCCCAGATACGAAGCAATCAGCTTAGCGTTGAGGTATTCACCACGGCTTGCTATGTAATCGGCAGTAGCGCCCTTTTCGAGATTGGCCTTGATTTCATCAAATTCCTTCTTCAGGTTAATGTCCGCATTGAGGTTCACATCTACTGCCATGAATCTGTCGCAGATTACCTGGAAAATCTGTTCATAAGGGATCTTATGCTCGATATGAGTCTTGCAAAGGTACAGAAGGTCTGTGATCTTGCTGTCGTCTGCGTATCTCTTGCCGGGAGCTGAAACTACCACGTATTTGATATCCGCATCATTTTCTATGATGTTCTTTATTTTCTCTATCTGCAGCGCATCAGCTACTGATGAACCGCCAAATTTAGCTACCTTGATTCCCATTTGTCTATATTTCCTTTCTCAGGTCTTCTGCCTTGTCTGTCTTTTCCCATGGCAGATCGATGTCTGTTCTTCCAAAATGTCCGTATGCAGCAACCTGTCTGTAGATAGGTCTTCTCAAATCAAGTGTCTTGATGATAGCTGCAGGTCTTAAATCGAAATGCTTAGCTACGATTTCGGAAAGCTTCTCGTCTGATACTTTACCTGTTCCGAAAGAATCTACCAGGATAGATACAGGTTTAGCAACACCGATAGCGTATGCCAGCTGAATTTCACACTTGTCTGCAAGTCCCGCAGCAACGATGTTCTTAGCAACGTATCTTGCTGCATATGCTGCTGAACGGTCTACCTTTGTAGGGTCTTTACCGCTGAACGCACCGCCGCCGTGACGGGCATAGCCGCCGTATGTATCTACGATGATTTTTCTTCCAGTAAGACCGGAGTCTCCGTTAGGTCCTCCGATAACGAATCTTCCTGTAGGGTTGATGAAGTACTTAGTTTCATCGTCGAGAAGCTGCGCATCTACTACAGGTTTCACAACGTGTTCGATCAAATCGGTTCTGATCTGTTCCAGAGTAGCTTCAGGATCGTGCTGTGTTGAAATAACGATAGTATCTATTCTCTTAACCTTATCTCCGTCATATTCTACTGTTACCTGAGTCTTGCCGTCAGGTCTCAGATACGGAAGAGTACCGTTCTTTCTTACTTCGGTAAGTCTTCTTGACAGCTTGTGAGCCAGTGCGATAGGCATAGGCATAAGTTCAGGAGTTTCGTTGCAGGCAAATCCGAACATCATTCCCTGGTCTCCTGCACCTGTTTCTTCCAGCTCAACCTCGTCAGCTGTGCTGCCGTCCTTGTATTCGAGCGCCTTGTCAACACCCATAGCGATGTCAGGTGACTGTTCGTCTATAGCTGTCAGGATAGCGCATACGTTACCGTCATAACCATATTCACCCTTGTTATATCCTATGTCACAAATAACATCTCTTGCGATTTTCTGTATGTCAACATAGCATTCCGTACTGATTTCGCCCATTACCATAGCGTATCCTGTGTTGGCTGTAGTTTCCGCTGCAACTCTGCCTGTCGGATCCTGCTCCAGGATAGCATCTACGATAGCATCTGAAATCTGGTCGCAGATTTTATCCGGATGCCCTTCTGTTACTGATTCTGATGTGAATAATTTTCTCATTTTTACCTCCGTTGTTTTGGCTTAAACTATTCCGATCCTTTATGAAAAAAACTCTTTCTCCGGTAATAAAACAATATTTCGGGAAAGAGGCACTTTTTACGGTTATCTTTCCTCATCTTTCAGAATAGAGTATTCTGTAGGATTTAGCACCTTCCGTGATTGTCTCTTGTTGAAATTACACTAGGTTGCCGGGTTTCTCAGGGCCTATTCCCTCCACCGCTCTTAATAAGGATCTTCTAATTTTCTCAATATATTATTATATTAATATTTAAAATCCGTGTCAATAGATTGCGGGTATATGTACTCTTGTATTTTTTCTGAAATAGGGTATACTCTTCATATGAATGAAAAGAGGTAATTATTTTGAGCAAACCTGTATTTACGGTAATAGAAGGTGGCCTTCTGACCGCACAAAAAAACGCTAAGAAGCACTTAATATCCGCATATGTGACAGACACCCGTCTCATGGGTGTTTTAGCTGTGTATGCACACTGGCGCCCTGAGCTTTCCGCGGCTTCGCTATATGACGATGCGGAAGATCATGACCTGCACCAGTTTTTCTATATAGACTGTGAAGAAATGGGGCTTGAAACATACAAAAGCATCGTAGGCAGTGACAGGGAAGAAATAGACATTGTAGAGCAAGCTCTTGTAGGCGGCCTTGGTGCCAAGAAGATTCCTTTGACAGAATATCAGCTCAAAGGACTTTTAACCTATTATAAAAACTTCAATAAGCATAACGGACTTCCTTTGCCTCAAAATTATGACGAATATGGTTTTGTCCTTGAGGATGAAGTTGTTTTCTCCGAAGTCGAACATAACGTAGTAATGCAGCTTATTTGCGGAAACATCACTTCCGACTACCAAGCTGTGAACTATTTCCTTATGCGTCTTTTCGGCCGTGACTACAGCGGAGCTGCCTATCTTTCGGAAAAAGGCTGCCCTTTGGACATATATAATGAGTATCACCAGGCGACGTTTTGCAAGAATGTTATTGATAAATCCCATGAATATGACGATGGCGCCATAGCTTATTTATGTGAGTCACTTATCGAGATGGGCGGTAATTATGAAACCGTTATTACTGAAGTGATTGTTAAGGATCTCAAAATAGTTGGCTGTCGTCACTGTTCAGGTTTTGCGATAAGCTCTGCCGAAGCCGCAATGATGCTGGCCAAGGCTGAGTTTGTAACTGTGTATGAAGTTCTCTTGAGTGATGAGGATATGGATGCCAATATCGGAGAGCTTACTGTCGACCTCAACTCAGTAATGTCGACGCATGAAAACGGCAGAATGTTCATGGCATTCAAGCCTACAAACGATCATGTCAACAGCCGTATCTTCCGACTCAGCAACGATGTCAAGGGTGTTTATTATCTGACCGACTTTGGCCAGCTGCTCGTTTCCGCGTACACTCTTCAAGATATTCGATATATGGAAAACAAGCTGAAGATGAGCATGCTCGCACCGTTTTTGATGACTACGGCGAAATATGAATTCAAGGAGCCTGTATTATTTGAGTTTATACAGAGCGACTTCGAGGATTTCGACGATTTTTTGGAATATATTAGGGAGTAAGCTCTCGATTTATGGTCTGGCTGCGGTTTAGGC
>JAUMXT010000093.1:4097-6485 GCA_030529015.1 Bacillota bacterium
CCAGCATTTCGAACAATTTCTTGCTCAGTTTCTTCAGAGGGGCGTCTGTGATATTGCTGAGCAGGACTACAGCCACCTTGATTTCAGGACATAGCCAAAAGCTTGTCCTGAATCCGTCATCGCTGCCTTCATGACCCATCAATTTATATCCGTTCTGTTCGCGAATGAACCAGCCAAGTCCCATTTTCTCACCTGTATCGGGGACTTCGACCCGCGGTCGCCACATTTCGTCCATGACCGTATCCACGGCCCCATCCATACACGCCTGCGCCCACTTCAATAAATCCCCTGCTGTCGATGTCAATGTCGAGCTAGGCGCATGTTGCCTTGAATACGGATATACATCTACAAGGCTTATCGTCCTGTCTCGACCTTTGCTGTGAGGCATAGCCATACCGCACCGATTAATAGCATCGAGAGAAAGATCGCCCTCCACTCTATCGGACGTCAAGAAAGTTGAATCTGTCATACCGAGAGGCTCGAAAATTTCTCGACGCATGAATTCTTCGTATTCCATTCCGGAAACTTCAGCAATTACAAGTCCAAGTAAGTTATATGCCAGACTGCTGTATCTGAATTTACCGGCATTCCCTGCACATGCAGGTTCCCACAACAAGTTTCTTCCTGAGACTTCTCCTGACAGCGCATACTCCTTAAGAGCATCCGCACCGATTTTATGTTCTTTCCAGTTGTAGTCGTTAACATCTGTAAACCCTGATGTGTGCGAAAGCATTGATTCTACTGTTATTTCCGTCCATCGTTTATCTGCGATGGACAGCCACGGAACAAGCTCGCACAGCTTGTCACCAAGAGACAGCTTCCCATCTGTGGCAAGCTTAATTACTCCTGCTGCCGTGAATAATTTCGACACGGAAGTGCAGTGAAATACGGTTTCCGCCGCCAAAGCATCCTTCGTTTCGTAGTTTCTGAATCCGCCGGCACCGGTAAAGATAAATTCCTCGCCGCAATACACCCCGACTGCCAATCCCGGAATATCATAAAAATCCATCGTTGTACTTATGAAGTTTTCGCATACACGGCTAAGAGCCGCCTTGTCTTTTATCATTGTACCGAATCTTTCCTCATGTTATAATCAATTAAAGCAATATAAGCTATTTACATAATAAAACAAGGAGTGACCACATGCAATACAGGAAATTTAAGAGTATAGACAAGGACGTTTCCCTTCTGGGAATGGGTTGTATGAGACTTCCTCAGCTGGAAGACGGTAAGGTAGACGAAGCTGAAGCGATCGACATCATTAGATCTGCCATCGATGCCGGCATAAACTATGTAGACACTGCCTACACATATCACAGCGGCATGTCAGAAAAAATTCTCGGTAAGGCTCTCAAAGACGGCTACAGAGAAAAAGTTCTGCTGGCTGACAAGATGCCGATTTGGATCGCTAAAGACGAAGAACACATGAAGCAGATCTTCAACAAGCAGCTGGAAAGACTCGACGTTGACTGCATCGACATGTATCTGGTTCACAATGTCGGCGTTCCTATTTGGAAACGCTGCAAGAAGCTTAACCTGATGCCTTTCCTGGAAGAAATGAAAGCTCAAGGTAAGATCAAGCATATCGGCTTCTCATTCCACGATAAGCTCGAATTCTTCAAGGAAATGATCGACGAGTACCCTTGGGAATTCTGCCAGATCCAGCTCAACTTCATGGATAAAAACCACCAGGCAGGAGTTGAAGGTCTCAAATATGCAGCCGAAAAGGGCCTCGATGTTATCATCATGGAACCTCTTAAGGGCGGCAGATTGACCGACTTCGTTCCTCCTACCGTTCAGGCCCTCTGGGATAGCGCCGAATCTGATAAAAAGCCTGCAGAGTGGGCTTTCAAGTGGCTGGCTAATAAGCCTGAAGTTACTCTCATGCTCTCCGGCATGAGCTCCAAAGCGCAGCTGATGGAAAACATCGCTACTCTCTCAAAGGAAGACGTAGACGTGCTTACGGCAGATGAAGCCGAACTCATAGATAAAGTTTCCGACGAATATAACAGACTCATCAAATATTCATGCACAGGCTGTCAATACTGCCTGCCATGCGCGAAGAAGCTGGATATTCCTAAAATCATCGGCTACTACAACGACTGGAACGTTTACGAACAGAACCCGTCAACTAAGGCCGAATACGACACATGGATCCCGCCGGGAAGACATGCTTCGGATTGTATCGGATGCAAGCTTTGCGAAGAAAAATGTCCGCAGTCAATTCCTATCGCACAGGCGATGAAGGATGCGGCAGATGCCTTCGGTCAGTAAGCAAAGCGCACTAAGCGCCATGCAAAACTCTCACATAACGACAAAAGCCCCGCAAATCAATTGAAGGTGTAAAATCAAAGTAGACAATGGTAAAAACCCATTGTCTACTTTTTT
>JAUMXT010000221.1 GCA_030529015.1 Bacillota bacterium
GAGGTAATTGAATCGGGGATGTTATTGGTGTTTCCAATCAACATCGTTACTGTCATTGTTTCGCCCAGTGCACGGCCAATAGCTAAAACATAGGATGAAAAGATTCCCGAACCAGCAACAGGAAATACCACTTTGCGAATCATCTCAGCACGAGTGGCCCCCAAACTGTACGCTCCCTCTTTGAGGTCGTTTGGCACCATCTTGATAAATTCGGCACTCAGAGATGCCGCGTATGGTACAATCATAATTGCCAGCACCAGCGATGCTGTAAGGATTCCCGAGCCTTGTGGTGATATGTTAAGGGCCATTATCAGCGGCCGAAGCGTATAGAAGCCCCATAGGCCGTAGATGATGGAAGGAATACCTGCCAACAAATCGGTAACAGTACTCAGCACAGCTGCAACTTTTGACCCCTTGAAGTATTCTCCCACAAACAGTGCAACGGGGAGTGAGAAAGGGATGCAGAAGATAAGCGCCAGCAAAGTTGTCATCAGTGTGCCCGAGATGAATGGCAATGCACCATACTGTTCTGCACCTTCTGTATAACTCCACTCTGAAGAGGTAAGGAACTTGAAAAAGCCAAAATGCTCAAACGCTTCGTATGCGTCAGTGACGAGGGCGTAAACTACGCCCCCGCACACAATTGGCATTATCAATGCAGCTACAAACAGTATAACTTTAAATATTCTATCGTTCATAGCATCTTGTTATTGCAGTATAGCCACACCGTCATAGGTGACAGTCTTCAAATTTTGCATGCTCAAATCCTTGGCCTTTGCTGGGAGTGGAGCATAGTGAACCTCGGAAGTAATACTTTGAGCTTCCTCAGAAAGAACGAACTTCAGGAGGTCAAGTGTTGCTGCAGCCTGTTCTTTGCTGCGGTCAGAATAGTTCTGCTCCTTGTAGATAATCATCCAAGTGAATGTAGAAATCGGATATGCTCCTGATGCATCGGCATTGGTGATTGAACAGCGGGTGTCGGCTGGAATAGAGCCAGATGCAGCGGCTGAGATTGTTTCTGATGACGGCATAACAAACTCGCCTTTCTGGTTTTGGAGGCTTGCGTATGGAATCTTTTGTGCAAAGGCATATTCAGAACCTACATAGCCGATAGAGTTCTTTGTCTGCTTAATGACGCCTGCTACACCTGGATTACCTTTTGCGGCCTGTCCGCATGGGAAATTTACAGACTTTCCGGCACCGAAATTCTCCTTCCATATAGGGCTTACTTTTGTGAGGTAGTCGGTGAAAACGAATGTTGTACCAGAACCGTCAGAACGGAATACAGGGATGATTGCTTCGGCTGGAAGAGTCACATCGGGATTAAGCGCTTTCAAACGTTCGTCGTTCCACATCTTGATTTCTCCGGAAAAAATGTTTGCAATGATTTCACCCGAGAGTTTTAGTTCATTTACACCATCAAGATTATAAGCCAAGACAACTGCGCCCATACAAGTAGGGACATGGATTACAGGATTCATTTCTGCCATCTCCTTGTCTGAAAGGAATGCATCACTACCTGCAAAATCAACAATCTTGTCTCGCAAGTTACGGACGCCGCCACCTGAGCCTATGCCTCCGTATGCC
>JAUMXT010000222.1 GCA_030529015.1 Bacillota bacterium
TCCCTTCATGTTACTACCTCCGTTAGTTGTGTTGTCTGTTACTGTTGCTACATTTTCTCTCTTCATAATCGAAATCTCCTTTTCTTGAAATTGGGCAGAAAAATAGCCGCATATCGCTGATACACGGCTTACTTCTGCATTCTAAGTTACTCTATTCAAACGGGATAAACCCGGAAAGAAAGTTTAAGTCGGGCTTTCACCGACACGCTTTTTTACATTAGCTAATGCTCTTCAAGATATTGTCTGCATATCTTCTCCATCTCTTCTGAAGAAGTTTCCGGATAAAAGAAAGACAGTATAACTGCCTTTGGAACTCTTGCTTCTAAAGCATTTTTTAAAACTGCTTTCTGCTCCTCGGTATACGACCAGTGCATCATTCGGTTCGTAATGCTGTCTTCCCAGTCAGCATCATCCTTTTTGTCCTTTTTCTCATTAGCTTCCGCCTCTGTCTGCTCCTGCACATATTCAAGCTCGTTATCCTGCATCCGGTTAAGCTTCGCCTTCTCACTTTCCTCTTCCAGTTCAGTAAATCTACGGCTCAGCTCCAAATCTCCAAGCAGCATAAACTCATCATAGGTAAGAGTATCTATATAGATGTTCTCTCCCTTTTTCTGAAGCTTCATATAATGCTCCACTGCCTTCTGTGACAGTATCTCAAATGGTGGACCAATCAGGTGACTGTCTGCATCTATCTGATGCACATAAGGCTCCCCTTTTCCATCAGCAGTCTGGTCAAACATTGGATGTCCAAACGGAATATACTTATTATCCAGAATTGGGTCGAAACCACGGATAAAAATAATACATTTCTTATTGTCCAGTTTTCTGACTTCATCCGGTGTGAATATCTCACGCCCCAGTACATCATAGTTTCTTGAAGAGCTTCCCTGTCTGCCTTTGGTTTCTCCGCTTGATTTCTTATCAATCGTACCTTTCCCCAAAAGTTCAGACACATACTTATGGGTGCTTTGTTCATTACCTCCAAGGTATATGAACGTGTCACAGTTACCCGGAATAGTCTCCCAGGTATCCTTAAACAGTGCTTTTAACTGTGCAAAGTTCTGAATGATGATAATGGAACTGATTTCCCTGCTTCGCATGGTAGAAAGTAAGGAACAGTAGTCATCCGGCAAAGCAACATTTGCAAATTCGTCCAGCATAAATGTGACATGAATCGGAAGTCTTCCACCACAGTTAAAGTCTGCCTGATAGTAAAGTTCCTGAAATATCTGCGTATATAGCATACCGATAATAAAGTTATAGGACTTGTCACTATCAGGAATAACACAGAACAACGCTGTTTTTGTCTCACCATCCCCATTTACACCGATGCCAATGTCTGCAAGATTCAGTTCATCCTTGGAAAGCAGCCTTAATACCTGCTTATTTTCCAAAAATGCAAGTCTTGAATTGGCACTGATAATAATGGAACGAACCGTATCCCCGGCACCACGCATACACTTGTTGTACTGCTTTACCGCCGGATGATTTGCTCCCATCGGAGAGTTCTCTTCAAGGAACTTCATTCGCACATCCAGTCTTGACGGCTTACCCTGCTCCGTCACTTCTGCCTCACCAAG
>JAUMXT010000094.1 GCA_030529015.1 Bacillota bacterium
CGGCTTTTTTTATTCTTTATTGTATATATCCATATCAAGGCTTCCTTCTCGCCGTGCTACAATCAATGCGACTATGACATCACCCATTGAATTAACAACTCCTATGATCATTTCCAGGATGAAGTTTATACCTATGATCAGAGATATAACATTCGTGTCAATTCCGATTTGGGACAGCAGTGTTACTAGACATAATATCAGTGTTCCCGGTGCAATTGGCGCCCCTAATGAAAGTACGATAACCAGGAAAAACATTATTAACAGTGCATTCATATCTAGCGGAACACCGCATATGTGTGCGAAAAACAGTGTTGATACTGTGAGACATATGCAGTTACCATCCATGTTGATGGTTGCCCCCAGAGGAATCGAGAAAGAACATATACTTTGCGGTACACCGAACTTTCTACGGCATGCTCGAATATTTATTGGAATAGCCGCAACGCCTGAACCCTTGAGGAATGTGCTTTTCATAAAAGGCGCATACTTTTTGATAAAAGTAATTGGATTAAGTCTCGCAACGCCAACAAGGATCAAGCAGTGTACTACAAGGATTACAACAAATCCTATGAAGATAGTTAAAACCAGCTCTACCGCAGATAATAACGCGTCTGTCTTAGCGCTTAAAATAAAGTTTACTATCGAACAATATACTGCGAGCGGAACAACTTTCATTATGAAAGACGAGATTTTTCCGCAAAGCACATCTAGTTCCTCAAACAGTGTTTTGACATTTCCGACACGTTTGCCGCTTGCTGTCATCGCAGTACCAATAACTATTGCCGTAAACATCAGCTGCAGCGAGTTTACATTTATGAATGGTTCGATTATATTGCTTGGAACCATTGTTGTTAACACTGATGCTATAGAGAATTTATCTGAAGTGCCGCTAATTACTTCCGATGCGAATATTCCCGCTTCGCCCGGTATAAGTAACCGGAAACAACAGTATCCTATCAGCGTAGCCATGACAGAGGTGAGTAAATAATTAAAAATTACCAGCTTGCTGTTTCTCCCCAGCTCCGAAAACCCTTCGAATCTAAACATAGAACACGTTATGGATACGAATACCGCAGGCGCGGCAATACACATAAGTGCTGACACGAAAAGTGTTTCTATCGGTTCAAATACGTTGAGAAGCAACCACTCCGTTGAACTGTTTGGCAAGCAGCTTATCATCATGTATCCTGTTATCGCTGCTAATACGATTGCCAGTATTGTATAGGTTGCCAGAATTCTTTCAGGAATTCCGGTAGTAATGGTCATGCTGTTACCGCTATGGCTGTTTCGATATTTGATGGAGTCAGAATAGCTTCGCAACATTATGCTTCGAATCGCGTTTTCTGTTTTTTCTCCCAACTGATCCAGCGAAACGGTTCCTATATGCTCGTCCATCAGCAAGGCATCACCCGGCATCATGATTTTAACGCGAGGGACGCCCATACGTTTGGTTATAGTAATCTTTATGTGAGCATCTTCCGGAGCTTTTTCTTCCAACATCAATATAGCCTCTTCCGAAATCAGAACGGCTTCCATAAGATCCCTTGGCTTTAAACGGTACTTGCTTAAAGTTTCCTCTATAAAGGCAAGGCTTTTACTTATTCCATTATGTTGTAGTGGGTATTCAGCAGTATAGTTCATAGGTACACTCCGCTATAGCTTTAAACCTCCAGCGTTAAAATTAAAATATTTTTGTTATCCTTGTACATATATTCCGTTTTATCCATCATGTTACGAACCATGTAAATTCCTAATCCGCCAATAGCACGGTCTTCTGCAGATGCTGTCACATCAGGTTCTTCTGCTTCCAGTGGATTATAAGGTTTTCCGTTATCTACAAACGTTATTCGAAGGTCATCTCCCTCTTTTCTGATTCGTATTTCCGCTTCTGTAGCTCCGCTGTATCTTATGATATTTGAGTATATTTCATCTACTGCAACCATAAGTTTCATGATGTATTTTACCGGAACTTCAAGTTTTTCAAGATTTTCTTCAACGAACGCTGCTGCTTCAGGCATTGATTCTAATGTAGGCTTTAAAGTTAACATCATTTCTTCCACCTCATTTAATCTAATGCAAAGCATAGTAATGTCATCGAACTGCTCTGTAATTCCTACAAAGGCGTCTACATCACTCTTAACTTTTTTGCAAATTTCATCTACATCCATACCGTCTGTAGAATTTAAGCTTGCCAGCAAACGATCATCACCAAACAGCATATTATCTTGGTCATGAGCTTCGGTTATACCATCGGTATAAAGATAAATCTCATCCCCCGGACGAAGCTGAATCTGCTGCTCTTTATACTTGATGCCATCCATACCTGCCAGAACGAAGTTCGCTCTGCCCTTTGCAAATTCATAAGTTCCGTCTTTGCGTTTGATAGCAGGTGGATTGTGGCCGGCATTAACATATTTTACAAGACCTGTTTCAAGGTCAAGAACTCCGAGCCATGCGGTTACGAACATTTCTGCATCGTTGTTTTCACAAAGCTGTGTATTTACCTGGTTGAATACTTCGTCAACAGGAATACCGCTTTCTGCGTGACTCTTAATGAGAGTCTTGGATGTCATCATAAACATCGCGCCCGGAATTCCCTTGCCGGAAACATCGGCGATTACAAATGCTATATGATCTTCATCCAGCATATAGAAGTCGTAGAAATCTCCACCTACTTCTTTAGCCGCATCCATGCTGGCGAATATGCTGAAATCTTTTCTGTTAGGATAAGGTGGGAATACTGTCGGCAATGCAGAATGCTGAATTGTCTTGGCAATTTCCAGATCCTTATCAAAACGCGCCGCCGCTTCTTCAATATATTGCTTTAGTGTAGCAACGGTCGTGTTAATATCGTCTGAAAGTGAAGCGAATTCTTCATTATCTCTAACGTCTACGGTAACTTCAAGGTCTCCGTTTGTTATCTGTGTAAGAGATTCGTTGATCTTTTGAATGTTTCTTACAACAAGCTTCTTTATCAACATGAAAATCATTGCGAAAAGAAGCGCGAATACGAGAAGCTCCATAAATGCCAGCATATATATAGATGCTCTCTTTGATAAAAGAGCCTCGTTTTCATTCATTATTCCGATTATGTAATACCCTTCTGTTTGAGTATACATCAGAAGTGAAGGCTTACCGTTCATTTCAGCAGCGAAACATTTCTCAGGTTCTGTCTTAAGTGCATCTGAATCTCCGTAAATAGAAATGTTTTCGCCTTCATGTCCTTCTCTGTCACTTACTATAGTCCCGTTCTCATCACAAACAATAACGTTACCGTAATGCCCTATTCTTCTGTTATGCGTGATGTATTTTACTTGCTCGTGTATGTGATTCTTGAAGTCATCTGTATCGTATCCCGCCTGAACAAAACCGCCATCAATAGCTACTCCGGCATATTTACGATATATACTGGAAACACGTGATACCGGCTGATATTCTTGAACTAGGCTTTCCTGTCCTCTAAGCAATGCAAGAAACTCTGCAGATTGTTTCCCTAATGCCATATCAAAGCCATATAGAACAGGATCTGTACTTACAGTAATATAGCCTTCATCATTTACTATACTTATTTCTGTTACTTCATATTGCTTGGCAAGTTCGAGAAGGTCCTCCCTTGTTGCCTCTCTGTCGTCAGGCAATCCTTCAACTATACCTTCCGTTGCTCTTAGAAGATTTCTGTCTGACAAGTCGTTGACGTCGTTGCATATATCATCAAGAGTTGTCTTAAGTGTAGATTCTGCATTGTGATATGCTATATTCGTCTGGAACGAATGTGAAAACAATGTAGTTGCCCCAAAAGCTAATATTACACATATCAATAACCACCGCCTGAAAGTCTGGGCGATGTTTTCTTGTTCCTTTACGGTTTTGACATAACTTTTACTATGTTTTACCAGGAAAGTTATAACCATGATCGAAAGCATAACAGAGATACTGTTTGCCAGAATCATTGGTATAGCACAAGTTTGAACAACTTCAAATGCTCTCTGTATATCGTCGGAATTTGTCAGAAATACCATAAGCATATGGAATACTTCCACAGTTATTCCTACTGCCAACCCGTAAAACCATGTCGCCTTCTTATTGTCATTCATGAATTTACGAACAGCAGCACCTACTAAACCTGCCAGTACCGTACTGATCGAGCATGCTAATCGAGTGTAATCTCCGGCATTTGAAACCCATCGTTCTACACCGCCTATAACCCCGGAAATTATACCTGCAGGCCACCCAAATACGAGGCCTGCCGTAAGTGGCGCAGCATTTCTAACATTAAGAACAGCCCCATCTACAGGTATTCCAAATTCTGTTGCCAAAATAGCAACAATACCAAAAATAACCCCTATTATTGTTTGCTTCCACATATATGGGGCATCATTAAATTTTGTATATCTATGGGCATAATAAAACCCGACTGTTACAACAACGGGAAGTAAAGCAGCCGTTACAAGTCTAAATATTGTTATTCCTTCAAACAACATAAAGGATCTCCTTTATTATTTATTCGATAGTAAGGATATCTGCAAATCCTGTAATATCGAAAACTTCCATTATAGTATCGTTTACGTTTACAAGTTTCATGCTACCCTGAGTGTTCATAAGCTTCTGTGCCTTAAGAATAACACGCAGACCTGCTGATGAAATGTATTCCAGCGCTTTGCAGTCTAAAACCAGTTCCTTCAGACCTTCTGTGCATCCATCAATAGCAGCTTCAAATTCAGGAGCTGTAGTTGTGTCTACTCTTCCTGTAATTTTTAATGTTGCAACACTTTTGTCAATTAATTTTTCGATATTCATTATGTTTTTCTCCTTATATATATTTAATTAAATATTTTACCACATTTTTTGCCCGCCTGCATACTTTGCTTTAATTCCGTTTAAATCTAATCCGAGATAAACGGCTCTTTCCAGACGTTCTTCTAAATTAAGTTCCTGCGGATGCACCAGATTTTCATCATCTAATACAATAGCATCGAATTCAAATCCCTCATCAAAGCTTCCGACTTTACCGAAGAATTCTCCGCCTCCGATAGTAGCCATATAAAATGCCTCAGCGAAGGTTATAGGTTTTGATTCCATATCTACATATCGCCAATACATTTTTGATACCTGTATTGCATCTGTTATAGCACGGAAAATCGAATCACTATGTCCACCGGCTACGTCACTACCTAATCCGATTTTCATATTTTTTTCAATATATTTTCTTATAGGTGCTATTCCCGAACTTAAATTCATATTTGATGCAGGACAATGAGCTATGAACACACCATTTTCTCTCATAAGCTCTACTTCTTCCTCAGTAGACCATACGCAGTGAGCCATCACTGTTTTCACTTCGGTGTTTTCTTCATCATTTTTGCCGAACATATCGTATTCATCATAAACATCTCCATAAAAAAGATTGTCCGGACGCAAAAATTGCACAAAATCTATTTCACCCGGGCTTTCAGATAAATGTGACTGTACAGGTATACCATATGTCATCTGTATCTGCCTTAATTCTTCCATGAGCTGATCGGTACAGCAAGGGATGAATCTAGGCGTCAATATAGGTTTGGTATTTTTATATTTACCGTTTATATCATTTATCCAGCCAAATGTATTATATGCTGACATCAGGGCACTGTCTTCTTCCAATGCTTCAGTAGCTTCTCTATCCATATTTACTTTGCCGACATAGGTTATCAAACCACTTTTCTCCATTAGATCCATCAATACTTCTGTGGCATATCTATGTCTTGTTGCAAAAATCACAGCTCTGGTTGTCGCACCGTTTTTTAAAGCTTCGGCGAAAATAGAATAAGCTTTTTCAGCATATACCAGGTCTTCATATTTTTCTTCTTCCGGAAATGTATATTGATTGAGCCAATCCATAAGTTCAAGATCCATACACATACCTCTGAATGCGAACTGCGGAGCATGTATATGCATATCTACCATTCCGGGAATTATTAATTTATCTTCATAATCTATTAATGTCAACTTCTTATATTCATCAGGAATTTCAGAAAAAACACCTTTTGATTTACCATCGACACAAATCACATAAGAATTTTCCAGAGTATTTATTTCTTTCTTATTCTTACTGTAGCAAATATTTCCTTTAAGTATAAAATCTTTCAATACCTTTTCTCCAAATTAATAAACTAAATTTAAATTTCTATTTCTACTTGACCTGAATTTATTTTAAATACTTTGCTTTCAGGAAGCTGTCTGGCAACTTTTCCTGATATATCTGTTGTAGTAATAAATAACTGATTTCCTCCCAATGAATGTATTAGGAAATTTTGTCTGTCATTATCTAATTCAGATAATACATCATCAAGAAGTAGGATAGGTTTTTCTCCCATTTCC
>JAUMXT010000223.1 GCA_030529015.1 Bacillota bacterium
TAACATCAGCTGATGATTATCAGTTCCCGGCTATAGATCTTCTTAAGAAAGCTTCGAGAGGTGCATCAGCAAGACTTGAAGACGAAAACACTTTAAGAGCTAAGGCTATGAAGCTTGAAGATACATTAAGAAGCTTCAATATATCAGCAACAGTAACCAATGTTACACAGGGACCTGCAGTTACAAGATATGAAGTGCACCCTGATGTAGGTGTCAAAGTAAAGAGCATCAAGAACTTGGCTGACGATATAGCGCTTAACATGGAAGCCAGAAGCATCAGAATAGAAGCTCCTATACCGGGCAAACCGGCAGTAGGTATAGAAATCGAAAACGACAGAATCAATATGGTTACAGTAAGAGAAATCATCGATTCCGCCGAATTCAAAAAATCAGAATCAAAGATAACCTTTGCTGTAGGTAAGGATATTGCCGGCAAATCAATAGTTGCCGACCTTAAAACAATGCCGCATCTGCTTATCGCAGGATCTACAGGCTCAGGTAAATCGGTATGCATCAACAGTATAATAACAAGTATTCTTTATAAGGCGAGACCTGATGAAGTGAAGCTTGTTCTCATCGATCCTAAGGTGGTTGAACTTGCTAATTACAGCGGCATACCACATCTGCTGATCCCTGTTGTGACAGAGCCTGTTAAGGCAGCTGCCGCACTTAACTGGGCTGTAGCGGAAATGGACGACAGATATAGAAAATTTGCAGAAAAAGGCGTTAGAGAACTGTCCAGCTACAACGATTTCGTAAGAGCTGAAGGTGATGACGAAGCAGTTATGCCACAGGTAGTGATAATCATAGACGAGCTTGCCGACTTGATGATGGCAGCACCTTCTCAGGTAGAAGAGTCCATCTGCAGATTAGCTCAGAAGGCCAGAGCTGCAGGAATGCATCTGATCGTGGCTACGCAGAGACCTTCAGTCGATGTTATTACAGGTGTTATTAAAGCTAACATACCTTCGAGAATCGCTTTCGCTGTATCATCCCAGTTCGACTCAAGAACAATTCTCGATATGGCAGGAGCAGAAAAGCTTGTCGGAAAGGGCGACATGCTCTTTAATCCTATGGGTGGCGGCAAGCCTACAAGAGTTCAGGGTACGTTCATTTCTGATCAGGAGGTTCATGACGTAATAAGCTTCGTTAAATCTCAGGTTGAAGAAGTTGAGTATGCGGACAATGTTATGGACACTATTGAAAGAGCTAATGTTCCCGATGCAGAAAAGGGAAACAGAGATCTTGAGGATGAACTGTTGCCTGAAGCTATCGAGCTGGTAGTTCACGCTCAGCAGGCATCGGTATCCATGCTTCAGAGAAGATTCCGTATCGGATATAACAGAGCTGCCCGCATCATTGATATGATGGAAGACAGACAGATAATAGGACCTTCTGACGGCAGCAGACCGAGAAACGTTCTGATTTCTGAAGAAGAATTTGAATTCATGACTACAAGCACAGAAGACATGGAAGATTAATAAAAGGAATTAACTATATGAAACTATTTATAGAAACTCTCGGATGCCCTAAGAATTTTAACGATTCCGAAGGCATAAG
>JAUMXT010000016.1 GCA_030529015.1 Bacillota bacterium
AGCACTTTGCAGAAATAGTAATGGAGCAGCTGGCAAGAGTTGAGAAGCTTAAGGCTTCATGTGAGATCACTGATTTTGCTGCAAAGGAAAAAATCATAATAGGAACTGTAGACGGCGACGGCATAGGACCTATTATTATGGATTCATGCAGAGAAATCCTTGAGAAACTACTTGAAGATGAAATTGCGGCAGGAAAGATAGAGCTTAGAAAAATAGAAGGGTTAACTCTCGAAAATCGTATAGCGAAGATGGAAACCGTACCTTCAGATGTACTTGAGGCCATAAAGGAGTGCGACCTTTTGCTTAAAGGGCCTACGACTACGCCGGGTAAGGGAGATAATCTGCCTAATATCGAAAGCGCCAATGTTACATTAAGACGTGAACTAGACCTGTTCGCTAACGTAAGACCTGTAGTTATACCTGAGAAAAACATAGACTGGATTTTCTATAGAGAAAATACAGAAGGTGAATACGCGTTGGGAAGCAGAGGTGTAGATATTAATGACGATATTTCCATCGATTTTAAGGTGACTACTACTGTCGGCACTAAGCGCCTTGCGAAGGCAGCGTTCGAATATGCGAAAAACAATGGGAACAAAAATGTTTCAATCGTGACCAAGGCTAACATTATGAAGAAGACTGACGGTAAATTCTTAAGTCTTTGTCAGGAGGTTGCGAAAGGCTATCCGGGAATCAAGGTTGACGACTGGTATGTGGATATCATGGCGGCAAACCTTGTTAACGACCAAATCAACAGTAATTTCAATGTGGTGATCTTGCCTAATCTTTACGGAGATATTATTACCGATGAAGCGGCGCAGCTACAAGGTGGCGTCGGCACTGCAGGAAGTGCTAATATAGGCGGCAGATATGCTATGTTTGAGGCTATACACGGTTCTGCTCCGAGAATGGTCCTCGATGGTATCGCTGAGTATGCCAATCCGGCAAGCATTAACAGAGCAGCAGTAATGATGCTGAGACATATCGGATTTACAGAAAAAGCCGAGGCTTTGGAGAAAGCCTTAGACGAAGCACAGAGTGCGCTTTACATGCCGGGAGACGGGACAGGAAACACAGCTGCAGACTTTACACGATTCGTACTGAAAAAGCTTTAAGGAGCTACAGAAGAAAGGATACGGTGAAAAATGGTTCTTTATAAATTCTCCGATGATATGGAAATCAATAACGCGCCTCTCTATAACAGCTTGCTGGGCAAACTTCAGAAGGATATTTTGACAGGCAAACTCAAACCGGGCGAAAAACTTACGGAACAGAACTTGTGCAAGCTTTATGGCGTGAGCCGAACACCTGTAAGAGAAGCGTTGAGACAACTGGAAACAGATGGACTGGTAGAAAACATTCTAAACCGAGGGGCTTTTGTCGTTGGTATGACGGAGCAGGATTATGAAGATATGTTTGAACTGAGAAAGGTCTATGAGATCCAGGCTGTCAAATGGGCTGTAGAACGAATTACCGAAGAAGAGATGGACAAGCTTGAAGAAACATTCGAGTTCATGGAATTCTATACATTAAGAAATGATATCGAGAAAATGCTTACTATAAATGCAGGATTCCATCAGGTAATATATGAGGCATCGCATAACAGAATGCTGGTTAAGCAGCTTTCGTCATACCAAAACTTCCTTAAGTATAAAGGGATGGAATCTGTATACGATGACAACTACCTGCAGACAGTCCTTGAAGAACACAGAGCTATCTTCAAAGCGTTTAAAGACAGAGACGTGAAAGCCGGAGCACTGGCTATGGAAATCCATATAAACAGAGCAAAAGAAAGAAGATGCGAATAAAAAAATACCGTCGGTGAATATGTGACTTAACATACGCCGACGGTTTTTTGATGCGATTTATTTAGGCAGCCTTTTAAGTATCAGACCTGCCAATATGCCGATGATGGCTCCGGTGACAACGCCTGATATTATAAGCACCGGGAAGTAGACGAAGATTTTGATGTTTGATATTAAGAATGCCGCCACAAGTATTTGACCTAGGTTATGAGCGACGCCACCTGCCATGGATATGCCGACGATCGAGAATATGTCGGTCTTTTTCAGCATCACCATGACGATAAAGCTTATTACAGCTCCAGACAGTGAGTACAGCGCGCCAAACAACCCGTTAAACAGAAGACCTGCTATAAGCACTCTGACTACATTTACTGTTATAGCGTATTTTGGGCCCAGGTAATATAGCACAATTATCACAACGATATTGGCCACTCCCAGTTTGATGCCGGGAACACCTACGGTAAACGGTATCAGCACTTCCACATACGAGAATATGAGAGCCAGCGCCGCCATCAAAGCAGCGATGGTCATTTTTTTAGTGTTAGTGTAGTTGTTCATGGGAATATTGTAACATATTTGGTAATTAGACTGTAGTGTTTAATTGGGCTGCGGTTGGCAGAGTAGAAAGTAGTGTTTTTTTCTTATTTTTAACTTTGTTTTCAACGGTTATGGGTGATTAAGAGGGAGGTTAGCACAAATATCAAGAGGCGTTTTAAATGGAAGAGCTACAAATGTTGAAAAAAGAGTTAAAAACATAAAAAATCAACGGACTTATACCAAGTCGAATTCATAGTCGCATAATTGAAAGGCTATTTACAACAAGGCTCTTGTATAAATCGAACAAATGGAATAAAATGGAAGCAAAAGGGCGTTGAAGTTATCATGAAATGGGGTATTTATGGATAGACAGCGATATTTACATGGAAAAATACAGGAAGAGCTGGAACGATGCCAACATCTTTACAGAAAATTAAGCATCGAATACAAATTTTTACCGACGGGGACACTTGTAACCGATTCTAATGAAAATATTTATAGATATATTAAAGAAAACAACAAACAATACAAGATAATGCTTAGGAAAAATGACCGCAAATTGCTGCAACAGCTAAAGAAACGGCGGTATATATCAAAGTGCTTGAAGGTATTAAAACTGAGAATAAATGTGCTTGAAGCGTTCTTGAAAAAAGATATTTTATACGACCCTAAAGCTATAGAAAAGCAATTGCCTAAACAATATAACGGCCTAAAGGGTATCGATATATTTCTACATGGCGATATAAATGAAGAAGAATGGATCAGTGTACCATATAAAACAAATCCGTTTCCTATTAAGAAGCCACACTACACACCGCAAGGCTTGTGCACCAGATCAAAGTCGGAGGCAATGATAGCAACAAGACTTGAAGAAAGAAATGTGCCGTTTAGATATGATGCGGAAGTTCTGCTTACAAATAAAAGCGTTTATCCCGACTTCACAATTCTTGACAAGAAACGACGAAGGTTGATATTTCTGGAGCATTTGGGGAAAGTAGGCGACGAGAAGTACATGATTCGTAACCTAAAAAAGCTTGAGGAATATGCGGAACACGGTATAGTTCTCGGAGAGAATCTGTTTATTACCTATGAGTCTGACAATAGGCCGTTAAGTATAAAAGCAATAGACGAAAAACTGAATGAGATGTTCTCTTGACCGGGCAGTGTGTACTTGATATAGTGATGGTAAATAAGGAGTCAGTAGGAATGAGAGTGACCGGACTTAAAATCAAATTAAATTATGGGTGTAGACAAATCATGTTTATTTCCTTTTGCGTCATGATTATGTTTGTTATGACCGGGTGTACGGATTTCAAGCAGGATAAAGATGCTTTCGACAACAATGATAGAACCATAAAACTTGATGTCGAAGTGATCGATGCTGACAACGGAGAAAACGCATTCAACATATCTTTGATAGATTTTATAGAAAGTTTCAATAGTTGTTACAAGAAAGATAATGATGAAATCCTATTAAAAGGCCTGGAAGAATGGCAACTTTATGATGTGGTTTTAGATAAAGATAACGGCAATGTAACTACATGCTATTCTTTTTCGGAAGATGTAGATATAAGAGCGTTACCACAGCTGAAAGTGTGTTCAGACAATACAAAAAGCGACATTAAACAGATTAGTGTGTGTTATGATATCCACAGTTTTTCTCCGGAGACATATGAACAGTATGAAGAAATGTGCTATTATGTTTTGCGAACGATGATAACAGAGCTATCAGATGACGAAGTAAAAGAATATACTTATAAGATGCTAGAAGCTCTCGATGAAAGTTTCACTACGGACAAGACATCTCATGATGCGGAACAAAAGTATACGTTGGGACCGGTGAGCGTATATCCATATTATGTAGTGGGAGAAACTATGGAATTAAGAGTGGTTCCTGCTGAAGATCAATAGTTTCAAAGTTTATTGCTCTCTTGACCGGTACTACATATTTTGTTAATATGAAACAAGAATAGGCGCAGGAAGCGCCAATTGAATGACCACGAAGGTTAATGTTCCTGAGGAACATTATTTTTCGTGTTTTTTTATGTAAAGGGCACAGCTTCGCAAAGCATGGCTGTGGCAGTATGCGGAGGAAATTATGCGGACCACATCGACAGCAAAATACATAGGAAAAAAAGCAGTGCAGCTGGTGCTGTCTCTTTTAGTGCTGTCAATCATAGTATTCTTCGTTTCAAGACTTGCGCCGGGAGATCCATTGAGGGCTTACTATGGCGAAGCTGTTGAGAGAATGTCTGCCGAACAGCTGGCGGCAGCAGAAGAACGACTCGGTCTTAACGAGCCATTGATCGTACAGTACGCGGACTGGTTCACTAATGCTCTTAAAGGCGATTTTGGCATATCATATCAGTATAAGCAGCCGGTTGCCGATGTGATAGGACAGGTGTTTAGCAATACTGTTGCCCTCGCCCTAATATCCTTCGCACTGATATTCATATTAGGGCTTCTGCTGGCGGTATTTTGCGTTAGGCACGAGGGCAGGCCGATAGATAAAATTATTTGCAGAATCGGAGTTGCCACCAACAGCATACCGGAGTTTTTCGTAGCATTGATCTTGATTTTGATATTTGCAGTAGGTTTGGGAATATTGCCGCAGAGCGGAGCAAACACCATAGGCATGGCAGGTTTAGGGGACAGGCTGGTACATCTGATACTTCCTGTCAGCGCCATAATCGTTTCGCATCTATGGTACTGCACGTACCTTATGCGAAATAAATTGTCTGACGAAATGTCCAAGGATTACATTTTGATGTTAAAGGTCAAGGGCCTTAGCGAAAGACAAATCATATATAGACATTGTCTCAAAAACATCATGCCTGCATGCGTAAGCATAATGGCCATATTCCTGCCGCATCTCTTGGGCGGAGCATACGTAGTCGAAATGGTATTCTCATATCCGGGTCTTGGCAGGCTCGGCGTCCAAAGCGCACAGCTTCACGACTATAACATGCTCATGCTTATATGCCTCATAACAGGCGCCATCGTCATAGCAGCCAATATAATCGCACAAGTGATAAACGAAAAGCTGGCTCCCGAAATCGGCGAAGAAAGGGGGCGCATGCTATGAGAAATAGATTTCTGCAGCCTCAAGAAAAACGTCCGTATACGGCAATATCCGTGCTGGCAGTCATAATTTTAGGCTGTATCTTATGCGAAATTTTCATACCATATGACCCTACGAGAATGATGCTCGATAAAATCAGCATGGCACCATCCGCAGAGCACATTTTCGGAACCGATACATTGGGAAGAGACCTTTTCTCGGTAATTTGGTATGGAGGCAGGATATCCATTACGGTAGGACTTCTGGCCACACTGATTTCGACAAGCATAGCAGTTATATACGGGACTGCAGCAGGTCTTGTCGCAGACAGGTTAGACGATCTGATGATGAGAGCGACCGAGATACTGATGAGCATACCACATATCCTCATGGTGATTTTCATACAGGCCATTTGGGGAGAAGCGAGCGTAATATCCATATCGGTAGTGATCGGGATCACAGGATGGATGGCAGTAGCGAAAATGGTGAGAAGTGAAGTTAAACAGCTGAGAAACGCAGGCTTTGTGCTGGCAGCCAGAACCATGGGGGCAGGCTTCTTCTATATATTGAGAAAGCACCTTATGCCCAACTTCATGTCCGCCATAATGTTCATGATAGTAACAAACATCGGAAGCGCCATAGCGATGGAAGCGACACTGAGCTTCATGGGGCTAGGCCTTCCTACAGATATAATATCCTGGGGAAGTTTGATGTCTCTTTCCCAAAGGGCAATGCTCACGGGAGCTTGGTGGATACTTATCATCCCGGGGGTATTCCTTGTTATAACACTCATATGTATAACAGACATCGGCGAATACTTGAGAATTAGAAACAAGAGGAAACTGATATGAAAATGAAAAAAACATTGATTTCGGTAGCACTGATCATAGTGTTGGCATTCACGCTTTCAAGCTGCGGCAAGGCTAAGACAGTATATGATGGGAATACGCTGGTCTATGGCAGCGGCGATTATACGGCAATCAATCCGGCACTGTATGAACACGGAGAAATAAACCTGTTGTTATTCGCAGGCCTGACGGCACATGACGAAGAAAACAACGTAGTGCCGGGACTGGCAGAAAGCTGGAATTTCGATGAAGCCACAAACACATACAGCTTCACATTAAGAGATGGGCTTACCTTTCACGATGGCGAGGCGTTAACAGCCGAAGACGTGAAATTCACCCTGGAAGCCATAATGGATCCTGATAACGGCTCGGAAAACGCATCGAATTTCGAAGATGTTGTTGAAGTCAATGTTATAGACGACACACACGTTGACATTGTACTTGAAGCTCCGAATTATGCGATGCCTGACTATCTTACGATGGGGATACTTCCTGAACATTTACTGGCAGGCGAAGATATTACAACATCCGAATTTAACCAGGCGCCTGTAGGAGCAGGACCATATAAATTCGTAAGCTGGGATGTGGGACAGAGCATAGTAATGGAAAAATTCGAGAATTACTATCAGGGAATTCCTAAAATAAATACAGTTGTATTTAAGATAGTTGAAGATACAGACGCCAGAGCGTTGCAGCTGGAATCGGGAGAATTGAATTTCGCGCAGATCACACCTAAGGCCTCAGAATCGTTTGCAGATAAAGAAGGCTTTACGGTTTATGAAATGAGCACATCCGACTACAGAGGGATACTTTATAATTTCAACAACAAGCTGTGGCAAGAAAACAGAGAGCTGCCGGCGATCCTCAGCTATGCCATAGACAGACAGTCTATTATTGACAGTGTGCTTTTAGGACATGGACAGCAGGCATATTCGCCGCTTCAGGCAGGCCCGTATAACGATGAGTCTGTAGAGAAATACTCATATGATCCCGACAAAGCACAGCAGCTGCTGGAAGAGTCGGGCTGGAGTAAAAATGAAGACGGAGTGTATGAGAAAAACGGACAGACGCTTTCATTCACCATCAACTGCAGTCAGGGAGATCAAGTAAGAATAGATATGGCCAACATCTGTGCACAGAACCTTAATGATATCGGCGTTGATGTGACTGTAGAAATCCCGGCCGAAATAGACTGGGCAGGTCAGGACGCGTACCTCATAGGTTGGGGAAGCCCATTTGATCCTGACGATCACACATACAAGGTGTTTGGTACAGACAAAGGAGCCAATTACAGCGGCTATTCCAATGAAGCGGTTGACAGATTGCTGACAGAAGCGAGAGCACTTGAATCATACGAGCAGCGTAAACCTATATACGACGAGTTCCAGCAGGAACTTGCAAAGGATCCGGCATACACATTCATTGCATATATAGACGCTGTTTATGCAGGAACATCGAACATAACAGGAATAACAGAAAATGCCGTATTAGGTCATCACGGCGTAGGCATTTTCAACAACATACACGAATGGGAGATCGCGGAATAAATTAAAATGGCAGAGCTACTAAAAATCAACAACTTAATAGTTTCGTTTGAAAATCCTGCGGGAGAGCTTACTGCCGTTAAAGGAGTCAGTCTTAACCTCGACGAAGGAGAAACTCTGGCCCTTGTGGGAGAATCGGGATGCGGCAAGACCGTGCTTTGCAAGAGCATGCTTAAAATTCTTTGCGACAAGGGAAGAATAAGGGGAGGAGAAATCCTGCTGGGCCAAGAGAATCTGGTTCCGCTTGGAGAAGAAGATATGCTCAAAAGGCGCGGCAGCGAAATCGCCATGATTTTTCAGGATCCGATGACCAGCCTCGACCCTGCGTTTAGCGTAGGCGAACAGATAGCAGAGGTTTTGCGTATCCATAAGGGCATAGGCAGAGACGAAGCAAGAACGCAGGCTATCGAACTTATGGAGCTTGTAAAAATACCGGATGCCGGTAAAAGATACGACCAAAGACCGTATCAGTTTTCAGGCGGAATGAGACAGAGGATAGTGATTGCCGCGGCTCTCGCAGGAGAACCGAAGATCCTTCTCGCTGATGAACCTACGACTGCTCTGGATGAAGAAACACAAAATGAGATCATCAAGCTGATAAAGGATGTACAGGCCAAGACGGGTGTTGCAGTATTGTTCATAACTCATGATTTAAGTGTTGTGGAAGATATAGCAGACAGAGTGGCAATAATGAAGGACGGGCAGCTGGTAGAAGAAGGCCCGGTCGGAGAAGTGTTTGCCGCACCAAGTCATGAGTATACGAAAAAGCTTTTGGGATATCTTGATTACAAGAAGGATCGCGGCCATAATCATCGCGGACATAAAGAAGCGGAACCGCTTATTTCGGTAAGGAAATTGAATGTCAGCTATCATGTGGATAAGAAAAGTGTCAATCATGTACTGAAAGACTTCAGTCTGGAAATACATAGAGGAGAAATCGTAGGGCTTGTAGGAAGCTCGGGATGCGGTAAATCTACTTTAGCAAGATGCATAATGGGCCTTGAAAAGTATAGCGGCAAGATAGAATTCAAATCGATTGAAACTGACGGGAAGCTACGTAAGGCGAACGTTCGGATGATATTTCAGGATACCGGTGCGGCATTCAATGACAGAATGACGGTTGGGGAGATAATTGAAGAACCGCTGCGCATAGGCGGCGGAAGAAGGGAGCGTAAGCAAAGTTTTAGGAAGACCGAACTCAAACATGCCGTCGAGAACGCTTTGCAGGCAGTTGAACTTGATCCGGCTATTATCGATAGGAAACCATATGAGCTCAGTGGTGGGCAGCGACAGAGAGTTGCCATCGCAAGAGCTATCATAACAGAGCCGGACGTGATAATAGCAGACGAGCCTCTTACAGGCCTTGATGTATCTACTCAAGCACAGATAGTCCATCTTTTTAAGAAATTATCGGAAGATAATGACATGGCGATACTTTTTATTGCCCACGACCTGCCAATGGTGAACCATATCAGCGATCGAGTAGTTAAAATGTAAGCGCGAGCCGGAATAAAATGGTGGATTATGTATATTGAGCAATGATTAAGGGCAATATACATAATTTGAAAGCGAGAAGAAATAAATACCAATGAAAAACTGCTAATATTCACAAAAAACTCCCTATAATTCAAAAATATAGGGAGTTTCTGTTATTTGAAAAAATCATTTTATGTATATGTGATGTGACATACAGTTAATATACATAAAACGTGATTAAACCAACAGTATTATTTCGATAGTGTATCGTATTTAGTGTCTCCACCGCTTATTTCAAGCACTACTTTATTAGGCAGGCATATGATGGTTTCGCCGGACAAAGAAATCTCGCCTTGATGGACGCAGTCCTGTCCGTGACAATCAGAAAAACTCATTGAAACAACACCATTCTTTATGGTAACCTTATTTATATGACCGTCGCGATCGATGATTATCTCTTTATCTTCAAAAAGAGAGTAGGAACCGAACTTTTCGCCGTCACAGCTTACGATGAGCTGCTGGCCGGTCGCCTGTCCGAATGACAGGATATATGACATGGCAAGCCCTACGATGATAAGGGCGACAGCCAGTATGATGTCAGCTTTTTTGATCATTTATGTTGACCTCCGGAGGGGAATACCATGAAAGCCATAAAACCTATATTAATGACAGCTGTCATGGCACTTATCATTATAACACATACAGGCTGCGGTGGCGAGGAACCTGTTTCTAAATCTGACTTTTGCCTCGATACAGCTTGTGAAGTGACAATATATGATGGCATGGATAAAAAGGAAGCTGAAGCTATCCTTGAGGAGTCGTTTGTCTTGATGCGCGAGTATGAGAACTTGCTCAGCAAAACAAGACCGGGAAGCGACGTATCCGCTATTAACGATACTCCGGGAGAATGGGTCGAGGTGACAGACGAGACTATAGAGGTCATAAGAATCGCCAATATGGTGTCTTGGGAATCGGAGGGCGCCTTTGATATCACCATCGGTAAAATCACAGACATGTGGAACTTTAAGAGTGAAGAACCTAAAATCCCTGACGATAATAATATAAAGGATGCCCTTGCTCATGTGGATTACAAGGCTATTACAACAGGAGGCGGCAAGGTGCTCTTAAACGATAAAGACGGGCAGATAGACCTGGGAGGAGTTGCAAAGGGCTATATAGCAGATAAGGTTTGCGCTTTTCTCGAGGAAAAGGGCGTCACATCTGCTGTGATAAACCTGGGCGGAAATGTAGTGGTAATAGGCGAGAAAGCGGAGGACACTCCGTGGACTATAGGAATAGAAAGACCGTTTGCAGACAGAACTGAAATAATCGGAACGATAGAGACGACAGATGCCACAGTAGTTACTTCGGGAATTTACGAGCGTAACTTTGAAAAGAACGGCAAGATATATCATCACATACTTGACCCGGAAACAGGATATCCTGCCGAAACAGATTTAGAAGCTGTTACTATAGTTGCAGCTAAAGGTAACTCCGGATTTTGTGATGCTGTTTCCACTGCGTGTCTCATCATGGGAAAGCAGCAGGCTGTGGATTATATAGAAATGCTGAGAAACAGCTATCCGGAAAAAGAACTGAGAGCGGCATTTATTGACAACGAGGGCAATATAGTGCAAACTGACGGTATGAAAATAACTTTCGCAGAGTAGTGAGGAAATCCAATGTCACTTAACAAAAACAAAACAGTAAAAATAATAGTGCCCTGCTACAATGAAGGCGGGAATATAGATGCTTTTTTCAAAGCTGTTTGTGAGGTGACATCAGCACAAAGCGGCTACGATTTTGGCTATATATTTGTTGACGACGGAAGCACTGATAATACTCTTGATGAAATAAAGAAACTTGCCGAGAAAGATAAAACCGTAAACTATATTTCGTTCAGCAGAAATTTCGGCAAGGAATCTGCGATGTATGCAGGTCTCAAGGCATCAAGGGATGCCAGATCCGACTATGCCATAATAATGGACGCAGACCTTCAGCACCCTCCTGCTCTCATCGATGAAATGATAAAGGTAATCGAAGAGACAGGCTGCGACAGCTGCGCAGCAAGACGCGTTTCCCGAAAAGGCGAACCTAGAATACGAAGCATATTAGCGAGAGCTTTTTATAAGATAATGAATCGATTCAGTGATATCGAGGTAATAGATGGCGCTGTGGATTTCAGGATGCTCAGCGGCAAGATGGTAAAGGCCATAGTAGATATGCCTGAAACTCAGAGATTTTCCAAAGGAATATTTGCCTGGGTGGGCTTTCATACAGAGTGGATCGAGTTTGAAAATGTGGAGCGTATAGAAGGTGAGAGCAAGTGGTCCATGTGGGGACTTACCAAATATGCCATAGCCGGTTTTCTTGATTTCGCGGCTTCACCTCTTAAGGCGGTAGGAGTGTTCGGAAGTTTGACTTCTCTTGGAGCACTTATCTATCTTGTGATAGAGATACTGAAGACGATGATAGTCGGTAAAGACGTTCCGGGATATGCATCTATCATAAGCTTGATACTGTTCTTCGGAGGTCTCATAACAGCAGTACTCAGTGTTATGGGCGAGTACATCGGAAGAATGTATATGGAAACTAAAGGACGTCCTATATTTATAGAAAAGGAAAGCAATCTGGATGAGCAGAATTAAAGGATTTCTAATCTCCAACAAATTAATATTCGTATCCTTCATGCTGCCGGTACTTCTTGTAGTACTGGCTTTTGCTGTTGTCGGAATATATCCTTTCGGGGAAGATCAGATAGCGGTAATAGACATGTATCATCAGTATGTTCCGTTTTTAGGAGAGCTTCAGTATAAGCTTCAGGAAGGCGGAAGCTTGTTCTATACATGGAACGGAGCCGGCGGAAGTAACTTCTGGAACTTGATCGCTTATTACGGAGCCAGCCCGCTGAATTTGCTGTTGATATTATTCCCTAAGAAGCTGCTGATGGAGGGAGTAACCTTCGTGCTTCTTGTTAAAATCGGTCTCGCGGGAAGCTTTATGGCTATATTCCTCAGATATCAGGAAAAAGAATGCAACATGATCACAGTGGCGTTCGCAACTCTGTACGCATTATGTTCATATGTGATGGCATACTACTGGTGCATTATGTGGATAGACGCAGTGACACTGCTTCCTCTTATCATTTTAGGTCTTAACAAAATAATAGATGACGGCAGACCTGTAATGTATGTGGTGACGCTTGCGGTGCTCGTGTTCTCCAATTACTATGTCGCGATAATGGTATGTATATTTATAATGACATATTATCCTATATTATACTTCCTCAAGGTGCGTGGAGGCGGCATCAAGAAATGCGCGATCACTACAGGCAAGGCAGTAGGATATTCGTTAATGGGTGTGGCAATGGCTGCAATCATGCTTCTGCCGACATATATAAGTATGCAGAGCACGTATTATATCAAATCCACAATGCCTGAAAAATGGATGATATATAATGACGCTCTCGACGTGTTGAATCAGCTGCTGCCGTATGCAGAACTTACTTTCAGAGAAGGATTGCCAAACTTGTATTGCGGAATGGTAGTAGTGATAATGCTGGCGCTTTATGCTGTAAGTAAAACAGTCCCTATGAGGGAAAAGGCGCTCAACGGAGTTTATCTGCTGTTTTTATTCTTCAGCTTAAATACCAATAAGCTTGATTTCATTTGGCACGGACTGCATTTTCCGAATCAGCTTCCGTTCAGATATACCTTCGTAATATGCTTTGTTCTCATAGGTCTCGCTTATAAGATGATCCGAAGAAGAGATGAATTTGAAATTAAGCATATGTGGACGATACTGGCAGTGGGAACGGGATACTACCTGATTGTTCAGAAGCTTATGGCAAAAGCGGAGTTTGATACAGAGTTGTTCTTCTATGGCGGAATGGCCTGGCTGATACTTTATTGTGCAGTTGTAATTTTATATAGAAAAGATTATATAAGAAAAGCGTCGTTTGTACTGCTTATAGTAGTGCTTATAATGTCGGAGATGGCTGTCAATACATGTACGTCAATAGACACAATAGGCGACACATACAGAAAAGAATATTTCTCTAACAGCAAAGATATATCAAAGCTTGTGGATATTGCCAATGAAGAATTTGCCAGAGTGGAAATGGACTATCTCAACACTCTTAACGATCCGGCGATGTACCATTATAAGGGCATGTCACAATTCTCATCATCCATAAACGCAGATACAACGTTCCTTATGGAAAAGATAGGCCTAGACGGGTCTCCGGGAAGAAACAGGTTTAACTACAACCAGACTAACCCTGTGACAAATGCTATGCTGAACATAAAATATATAATAGCCAAGAATGAAGATTTTAGAGACACCGACTTTACGCTAAAGGCAGAATCGGGCTACTCTGAACTTTACGAAAGCAAATATCCTCTATCCATAGGATATATGACAGGAGACGAAATAAGGACGTGGGATGTCAACAGCGTAAATCCGTTCGCAGTGCTTGACGACTATATCAGAGCGGCTACAGGCAACGAGTATACATCCGTATTTGTTGAGGCGCCGGAGCCTAAGGTGACAGCTAAGAATACAAAGGTCGAAAAGGTAGCGGAGAATAGGTATTCCGTCAAGAAGGCTGATGCCAAGTCAAAGTTAAATATGAAATATACATAATAAAAAACTCAGAAATAATACGTTTTTTTGTACGCTGATAATGCTGAGTGTATATTGGCAAGCAACGGAAATCCACTGCAGGATCTGGAAATAAGAAACGACTGCGGTTCCATAGTGAATGTAGGTACTATCAAAAAAGGAGAAACCCTCGAGATAGCAATAGACTATAAAGAAGATAAGGGCGGAGATTTTATATGTTATGTTAAGAGTTTGGATTACGGAACTTGGGATAAGGCATATGAAATCATATCGCAAAATATGCTGACAGTTACAGACTTCAGTGATAACAGCATTACAGGCGAAATAGATGTCAAGGAGAGAGGCGTGCTTGTGACATCAATTCCTTATGACAAGGGATGGAACTTGAAGGTTGACGGAGAACGTAGAGAAATCAGCGAGCTGACAGGCGGCGTATTTATTTCGGTGCCGCTGGATGAAGGGCAGCATGAAATAAGTCTGACGTTCAGGCCGCCGGGACTATTTGCCGGAATGGCTGTAACTGCCCTTTGCATAGTAGCACTTGTTGCTTGTCATCTGCTCCAGAGAAGAGCCAACTTGCGAAGCAAAGAAGGTATGTCCGAAACAGGGATTTGATTGTAATTAAATACGAACAACCCATCATCAAGAACTGATATAGGGAGGCCGAGGGAATCGGCTTCCTTTTTTAATTGAATTGTTTCTTTTGGCGAATCTACTTCCAAGATTATATTTACGCCTGACGATGTGTTTCTGACCTTTATGGAGTCGGCAGATTCGCTTGATAAAACTTCTGTTACCAGTGCCAGCTTCTGTGAATACAGCTTACGCAGTTTTTTGATATGTGTCTGGTAATTGCCTGTCTCCATAAACATTGCCAGAGTAAGCTGTTCCAGCTTGGAGCAAGTCTGTGAATAGTCCCCTGCCATGGATGAGAAAAGCTCAGCCATCTCCTGTGGCAGAACCATATAACTTATTTTCACGGCAGCAAAAAGAGTGCTGGAAAAGGAGCCTAAATATATTACACGTCCGCTGCTTTCAAGACTTTTTAAAGCAGGGACAGGCTTGCCGAAGTATCTCAGTTCGCTGTCATAGTCGTCTTCTATTATGTAGCTGTTGTTTTCTGCTGCCCAACTGAGGAGCTGATACCTCCTTCCAACAGGCATTACGGCGCCGGTAAATACATTGTTGGACGGGCTCACATAGGCGGCTGTTCTTATATTGGCAGGGAGCTTTTCTATAGCCAGTCCGTCCGCCGCGACAGGAACGTCTGTGATGGCAAAACCTCTGTCTCGGAACATGCTTCTTACAGGTGCGTAGCCGGGATCCTCCAACGCTACATGCTCGATGCCTATTTTTCTGAGGATGGTAGCCAGGTGGTTGGTGATTTGCTGAGTACCTGCAGCTATTATTATCTGATTGGGACTGCAGGAAACGCCTCTGGACATATATAAGTATCTGGCGATTTCCGATCTGAGATTTTGTTCACCTTGAGGATCGCCCTCAAAAAAGAGCGTTGCAGAATATTCCGTGAGGATCTTATTCATGCACTTTTTCCATTTATTGAAGTCGAAACAATCAGGGTCATGCAGCTGGTTTATCTCAACACCCTGCATATCATTAAGAAATCCGCCGGAATTCACTTGCTTAAAAGAAGCGGCGCTGTCTATAGGTACAGTTTTTTCGGAATGCATAAAAACGTTGTTGACGTAATATCCCGACTGGGCCTTGCTGTATACGTAGCCTTCCACTAAAAGCTGATTATAGCATTGCTCTACGGTAGTGACCGACAGACCCGTTGATTTAGCTAGATTTCTAAGGGATGGGAGCTTCTCTCCTTCGGCTATATCGCCGCGAAGGATAGCTTCGCTGATATGGTCGTAAAGCTGCAGATAATAAGGTCTTTTTCTTGTTTCATCAAGTACAGGCAATATAGCTTTCATGGCAAAACTCCTAACTGTCATTATAAAAATAATTATTATTGTATATTTAATTAGATACAATTCTCTTGTATCATAGTATACAGCAAACAGTTTAAGTTTAAAAGAGGAAATGTTATGAAGACAAATCAACGTACGACAAAACTGGTACTGGCAGCACTCATGATGTGCATCATAATAGTATCGATAATGTTTATAAGAATACCTATCCCGTTTACTCAAGGATATATACATCCGGCAGATGCGATGATATTCCTGTCTGTGCTTATTCTGGGATGGAAATACGGTGCAGCAGCATCAGCCTTTGGAGCTATGCTCGGCGATATCTTGGGCGGCTTTGCCGCTTGGGCACCTTGGACATTTTGCATAAAAGGAATTATGGCTATCATGCTGGGATTGATAATCGAGCTGGCATTCAGAAAGGCAGATCCGTCACGCGCGAAGGTAATGACTGCAGTCATTATCGGCATGATTTTATCGGGAATATTCATGACTGTCGGATATTACGTTGCCGAGGGAATAATGTACGGTAACTGGGCGGTTGCAGCGATTGGCATACCATGGAACATAGGCCAGTTCGTAATAGGTATGGTTCTGGCGGTTGTTTTAGCCAAGGCTCTTTCAAAGACTCAGGCTAAGAGGTATTTTTCATATAAACTTTTATAGATACTTTCCAAAAGGCGTAAAGGATGTTAAAATAAACTTTACGCAAATACAGGAAGGTTGATATATATGTACGAAACTAAGATCAGAAATATCACATTGCAGACAGGAAGACCTAAGGTGGTTGTGCCGCTTGTATCTGCCAATCCTGCAGATATAATTGCTGAATGCGAGCAGCTAAAGGGGCTTCCTTGTGATATGGTTGAATGGAGGGCGGATTACTATCTTTCAGCGATAGAAGATCTCGACGGGCATTTAGTTGATAAGAATGGATATCTTGACATGATCAAGATTCTGGACGACATCAATTTCATTGCCGATGAGAAACCGCTCATTTTTGCATTGCGTTCAAAAGCGCAAGGCGGCAAGATCGAGGTTAATCGTGAGCAGCTGGAGAGTATTCACGGACTTGCGGCAGAATCTAAGCTGGTAGATGCCATTGATATAGAATTATACGACGGTAATGGTGAAGTTCACGAAGAATGGATCAGGGAGCAAATCGACGAAGCGCATAGACACGGAGTCAAGGTGATCCTGTCACACCATGATAACGATAAGATGCCATCTCCTTCGGAACTGGTGTCTGTCGTGAAAAAAATGTACACGCTAAGCGCGGATATATGTAAAGTCGCTGCAATGGCGTATACTAAAGAAGATGCTGAAGGGCTTCTGAAGGCGACAGCATATCTTACAAAGAATAAAATAGGTCCTATAGTCATGCTGGCTATGGGAGAAGCGGGCAAGGTTACAAGAGTGGCCGCAGGCAAATACGGCTCCTGCATGACATTCGCTTCAGTTAAGGAACCGTCAGCGCCCGGACAGGCAGACGTGTTCACGATGAAAAAGTGGCTTGATAAATATTACGAAGGGGAAGTTAGATGACAGATTTCATAAGGATAGAAAATCTGGTATTTGATTATATAAAGCAGGAAGAAGGGCGTACATTAAGAGCAATCGATGACGTGAGTTTTACTGTGGAAAAAGGTAGCTTCACGGCCGTCATCGGTCAGAACGGTTCCGGCAAATCCACATTGGCTAAGAATATAAACGGTCTTCTTATGCCGACTTCAGGGAAGGTATATGTTGACGGACTTGACACTTCCGACAGCAATAATATTTGGCCTATCAGGCAGAAGGTTGCTATGGTGTTTCAGAATCCTGACAATCAGATCGTTTCTTCGATAGTAGAAGATGACGTTGCATTCGGACCTGAGAACCTTGGCATTGACCCTGCAGAAATCAGAGTTCGTGTAGATGAGGCTCTTATGGGAGTGGAAATGTATGAGCATAGAAAAAAGGCTCCGCATCTTCTCTCGGGAGGGCAGAAACAGCGTATCGCTATCGCAGGTGCAGTAGCAATGGAGCCGGAGTGTATCGTTTTTGACGAACCGACGGCAATGCTTGACCCTAGAGGGAGAAAAGAAGTTTTAGACGTAATAAGAAAGCTTAACGCCAAAGGCATTACTGTTCTTCTCATAACACACTTTATGGAAGAAGCGGCGCAGGCAGATAAAATCGTCGTTATGGATGACGGCGTTCTTAAAATGGTCGGAACACCGGATGAAATTTTCTTAAGGGCAGAGGAACTTAAAGCACTCAGCCTGGGAGTACCGCCGGCAGTAGAACTGGCGATGAAATTAAGAGAAAGAAATATTGAGGTGCCGGAAGGCATTTTAACTGTAGATGAAATGGTGAAGTACTTATGTCGATAGAAGTAAGAGGATTAACTCATATATATAGCGAAGGACTGCCACATGAGTCTGTAGCCATAGAGGACGTTTCCTTTAGGGCAGAAGACGGACAGCTGGTAGGAATCATCGGTCATACAGGTTCGGGCAAATCGACGCTTATGCAGCATCTTAACGGACTGCTTAAACCGAAGTCCGGCACTATAGTTGTAGGCGAGACAGACATCACCGAAAGCGGAGTTGTCATGAGAGATATCAGAAGAAAGATCGGACTCGTATTCCAGTATCCTGAGTATCAGCTGTTTGAAGAAACCGTGGCAAAGGATGTTGCCTTCGGCCCTGTCAATTTAGGCCTTGATCCCGAAGAGATAGATAAGCGTGTTGAGGAAGCGGTTGAGATGGTAGGTCTGGATTATCATGCCATCAAAAACGTATCTCCATTCGAGCTTTCGGGTGGTCAAAAGAGACGTGTTGCGATTGCAGGCGTTATAGCCATGAAGCCGGAAGTCCTCATATTAGATGAACCGACTGCAGGGCTCAATCCGAAGGCTCATGAAGATATTCTCAACATGGTGAGACATATCCACGAAAATGAAAACAATATAGTGTTTCTCGTATCACACAATATGAACGACATCGCCAGGATGTCAGACAAGGTGCTGGTTATGGATCATGGTAAGGTTGTTATGGACGGAACGCCTGAAGAAGTTTTCTCAAGAGGAGAAGAACTGAAGGCGATGGGACTTGATATACCTGATTCCATGGAAATCGTATCAAGATTAAACGAAGCAGGTCTTAAGATAGACGGTGCATGCCTTACGATGGATGAGGCTGCAGATAAGATAGCGAAAGCTTTAAAATAAATCAGCTGCGTAGCTGTAGAAATAAGGTTAGAAGAAATGGCGATAAGAGACATTACTCTCGGACAATATTATCCCGGAAATTCCCGGATACATAAGCTTGACCCAAGAGTCAAGATAATGGCAACGATATTATATATCGTAGCCCTTTTTGTGGTACAGGATTTCATAGGGTTTGCTATAGCGGCAGCGGGACTTGCAGCGGTTGTAATAATATCAAAAGTGCCACTCAGCTTCATATTAAGAGGGCTTAAGCCTGTGTTCCTGATTATTTCATTCACCTTTATCATAAATATGTTCATGATAAAAGGTGAGGTTCTTGTATCCTTCTGGGTTCTTGAAATTACTAAGGAAGGTCTGAGAACGGCTGTGTTCATGGCAATCAGACTGATACTTTTGATAATAGGTTCTTCTCTGCTGACGCTTACGACAAAACCTATAAGTCTTACAGACGGCATAGAAGCGTTGCTCAATCCGTTTAAAAAAATCGGAGTGCCTGCACATGAACTTGCTATGATGATGACCATAGCATTGAGATTCATTCCTACACTTATGGAAGAAACGGACAAGATAATGAAAGCTCAGCAGGCCAGAGGTGCGGACTTTGAAAGCGGAAATCTCATGAGCAGAGCCAAGGCATTGATCCCTATACTTGTACCGCTGTTCATAAGCGCTTTCAGAATAGCGCAGGACCTTGCCATGGCCATGGAAGCAAGATGCTACGGCGGAGATATCAAGCGAACAAGAATGAATGGTATGAAGCTGGCAGGACGCGACCTTGTCGCATCCATAATATTCCTGCTGTTCCTGGCAGCCATAGTTCTGCAGAGAATACTTATGTAAGGAGTCTACACACAAGATGAGACAGAGAAAAGCTAAAAACATGGAAGAAAGGCTGGAAGCATGCAGCAGATTCATGATCAGGCCGGAAGTTAAATATACAAATATAAGCACCTTCAGGGAAGACGTGAGAGGTGCTTCTTTTTCGGACAAGAAATACTTCGACGACGATAAAGAATTATACCTTGAGATAGGTTGCGGCAAAGGCAATTTTATAATCAAGAAAGCCATGGCCAACCCGGACAAAAATTACATTGCCATCGAAGGGCAGGAAACAGTTATACTGAGAGCTTTGGAAAAGGTGAGAGAGCTGGCAGAAAAGAAAGCCGCAGGGGAAGAAGGCGGTGCAGACCTTTGCAATCTTAAATTCATGCTGAACTTTGTCCACAGTATGGACGATATTTTTGAAGAGGGGCAGCTATCGGGAATATATCTGAATTTCAGCGACCCTTGGCCGAAGGCAAGACATGCCAAAAGGCGCCTTACTTACAGAGAACGCCTCAGGGATTATGCCTGGGCGCTCAAAAAAGGCGGATTTGTGGAATTCAAAACCGATAACGATGCTCTTTATGACTCTGCGCTGGAAGAAATCGAAGCTACAGGCTACGAGATAACAGAGCAGACTCGCGACCTTCATAACAGCGATTATGAATCGAGGCTTACGACTACTGAATACGAAGATAGATTTCGCGAAAGAGGAAAGAACATCAATTACGTCAAGATAGTGGTGTAAGATATTCCATAGGATCGACGTGTTCGTCGTCCTTGATCATCTCGAAGTGAAGATGGTCGGGACTATCGAATTCAAACATTGAGGTCTGTCCGATTTTGCCGATTACCGTGCCGCTTGTTACGATTTCACCAAGCTCGATGAGACCGTCGGCGGCCAGATTGCTGTATATGGTTATGACGCCGTCACCGTGATTGATTTCCACGGTGATTCCCATCGGGCAGTCTTTTTCTATTTTAGTTACGGTTCCGTTTGCCGCTGCCTGAACAGGAGTGCCGGCATCGGCGGCAATATCGATTCCCGGATGAGTCATATACTGGTCGAGAGTTTTCCAATATACCGGGATGTCTGATGAATACTCCATTATAATTTCACCTTCAACGGGGAAAATATAATCGGAGATCGCTTCGGCATCGGGACCCGAGCTTTCCGGAGCATTGTTTTCGCTGTCCACCACATCGGGGGCAGTTTTCGTTTTATCATCATCGACAGCTTTCTTTTTTACTACGTCGGCAGTTCTCATACTATCCTTGACCTTGTCGATGCTTGCCTGAACAGCCAGAATGGAAATCAAGGCCATAAGGCAGAAGCAGAGGACAAGTGCAGCAGCCGGCTTGCTGCTTTTTTTATTATCGCTTCTCATGTACATTTCACCTCCCATAGTCATATTATCGACAGAGAAAGGTGTTTTAATACTGTGAAGCAGAGGTTTTAATGATGCTAATTACTTGTAATAACAACAACGTCGTGATATTATGGATGAGGTTTGATTTTTTTTAACGAGGTGGCAAAATGTCAGAGTATATTTTAGCAAGAGGCAATGGAAGAAACATTCCTCATGAAGACAAGATTTTCGGAATAAGCAACAGAGCTAAGGCTATGATTGCAGAAAAAGGTGCAGACAAAGTTATCAATGCGACAATCGGTTCGCTTCTTGATGATAACGGAGATCTGGTGGTGCTTTCATCTGTAGATGAAGTTTTTAAGCATCTCAGTCCTAGAGATTATGCGGATTATGCGCCTATCGGTGGAATCGCACCTTTTAAGGAAGCGGTACAGAAGGCGGCCTTTGGAGTGCATCAGCCAAAGGGTTTCACTGAAGCCGTAGCAACTCCGGGAGGAACAGGTTCACTTAGAAATGTTATCTCCAACTATTCTGACGGAGGAGACAAGGTGCTGACAAGTGACTGGCACTGGGCTCCATATAATACGATCGCAGGTGAAATCGGAAGATCCATCGCGACATTTGAATTTTTCACTGCAGAAAGAAAGTTCAATACAGAGTCATTCCGTGCCAAGGTAAATGAACTGCTGGCAGAACAGGAAAGTCTCGTTATCATAATGAATACGCCTGCCCACAATCCTACAGGTTATTCACTGACACTGGAAGACTGGGACAACGTAGTTGAAGTTCTGACTGAGGCTTCAGACTGCGGCAAGGCTATCGCCCTCGTTGTAGACGCAGCATACATCGATTTCGCAGGTGACGAAGAAGAATACAGAAGATTCCTGCCTAAGCTGGAAAATCTGCCTGAAAACGTTATCTCGATCGTTGCATACAGCCTTAGTAAGACATATACACTTTACGGTACAAGATGCGGCGCTATGATCTGCGTTGCCAAAACTAAGGAAATCGCAGAAGAGTTCAAGAGAGTATGTGAATACTCCTCAAGAGGTTCATGGTCAAACAGTGCAAAGGTTGCACAGGTTATTCTCTCAAGGATTTACGGAGATCCGGGACTTCTCGAAAGAGTAAACGAAGAAAGAGCTCATTACAGAGATATGCTCATAGCAAGAGGAAGAGCGTTTGAAGAAGCGGCTCATGAAGCGGGGCTTGAAACCGTTCCGTTCGATGCAGGGTTCTTTATCTCGATCCCTTGTGACAATCCTGATGCCATCAGTGCCAAGCTGGAAAAGCAGGGGCTGTTCATCGTTCCGCTGGCTAAGGGCTTAAGAGTATCTGTAGCATCCATATCAGAAGAAAGATGTAAGATCCTGCCGGCCATGATCAAAGCTGCAATGGACGAAGCATAAACAATATATAAAAGATAGTGAAAGACGTTTCCGAAAGAAAGCGTCTTTTTTGTTAGGCAAGCTAAAATACGTATTGACAATATTTTACATTTATAGTAATATGTGTTACATAAAGTGGTAGAAATTGAAAAATATTACATTGGAGAGAAAGGAGATTAATTATGACAACGAACAATGGATTCGACAGGGAGGTCCGCTTCGATATAGTTGAGCACATCGGGATCCTCTCAACACACTCTACAGGCTGGAACAAGGAACTGAACCTTGTCTCATGGAACGGAGGACAGCCCAAGTATGATAT
>JAUMXT010000095.1 GCA_030529015.1 Bacillota bacterium
CCGCGGGCCGAAACCTTGTTGCCGCCTCCTTTGCCCTTATAGAAGGAAGCGTATTCCTTAACGAGTGAGCCGCAGTCTATAGAGCCATCAGAAACGAGGATGTAGGAAGTGTCCTTGATGGAATAAAGCATCAGCAGGCCTTCGCAGCTGCCCATATAACGCTTCGCCATATTAAACACATCATCGAGGGAAAACTGCGCCACCTCATAGATTATTACTTTTTTATCCGACTGCGCGATCAACGCATCAAGCTTCACACATTCGTTATCTGTAAAGGCCTTCTTGATATGAAAAAGCTCACTTTTCGCTTCGCTCAGCTTTTCTTCCTGAGCCTTGAGCTTCTTAGGGAAATCCTCGATAGAAGAGGAATATTTATTGGAAAGCTCAGTCAGCACGTTATGCTTGGCGCGGTAGTCGTTCAAAGCGCGCTCTCCGGCTTCGAAGTAGATTCTGAACATTCCCTTGTAATTTTCCACCTTATATATTTTGATCAGCCCAACCTGTCCTGCAGTGTCGGGATGCGTTCCGCAGCAAGCTACGCAATCAGCCGCGTTTTCAATGGAACCAACAGAAACGATAGTTATGTCCTCATCAAAGGCCAGAGCTTTTCTGAGAGGCATTTTTTCGGCTTCCTCGCGGGAGTCGAAGTGCATTACGAAAACCGGAGCGTTGGACCAAATTACCTTGTTAGCCTCAAGCTCGGCAGCCAGGGCATCTTCGTAAGTGATTTCACTGACCTTTGCATCGTCTTCCAAGCTGATATCTATAGTCATGTAGTCATTTCCCATATGGAATCCTCTGTTGACGCCACCGAACATAGCGAAGAAGATTCCGGAGAGAATATGCTCTCCGCAGTGGCGCTGCATATTGTCAAAACGTCTGTCCCAGTCGAGACTGCAGTGAACAGTATCTCCTACGCAAAGCGCGCCCTTTACGGTATGATAAACTTCTTCATCTTTTTCCTGCACATCTATGACCTCGTGGTCGCCTATAGTTCCCAGGTCGCATGACTGACCGCCGCCTTCAGGGAAGAAAGCTGAATTGTCTAAAGTAACTATATAAGAACCGTCGCCGTTTTCGATTTCGGTAACAGAGGTTACACTGGCATCCCATTCCTTGATGTATCTGTCTTGTCTGTATAATCTTGTTGTAATCATTTTTTCGTTATCTCCTGTAATAAAGATATTGTTGCTATTAAAAGTTTATATACAAGGAACAAAAAAGTCAAACGAAACCGAAAAAATATTTGAATTTTTGCTGTAAAATATGTATTTATTTGTTTTTAATGCAAAAAGATTGTGGTATAATTAACACATATAACTCAAAAAAGACCAATTTGCTGTAATATGGACTTCCATCTCATGCATAAAATCCTTCAAATAGGCATATGAGGTGGGAAATGAAAAGCAAAATAATAGACATGGCGGTCATATTCGTTCTTGTGGCGGCGGTTATAGGAATATCGGATCAAGCCGATATCGTAAACAAGGCTGTTAAAAGCAGTCGTGACAAAGCGAATCCGCTCGAAGAAATGACAGTGGTCCTCGATCCGGGTCACGGAGGAATAGACGGCGGAGCAGTAGCGGCGGACGGGACTTGCGAGAAGGATATAAACTTAAACATCGCGCTAAAGCTGAAGACGCTTCTCGAAGCAGAAGGAATAAACGTCATAATGACAAGGGAGCACGATGTGGGATTGTATGAAGAGAATACCAACAACACATCCGGTACCATAAGCTCGCTTAAGGCAGAAGACATATATCAGCGAAAGAAAATCATAGATAATGCCGGAGCCGATCTGGTTATTGGCATTCATCTTAACAGCTTCACCCAAGACCCTGATGTAAAGGGTGCACAAGTTTTTTATCCGGAGGCTGACGCCTGCGGAAGAAGTTTGAAGGCAGCTGAAATTATACAGAAAGATTTCAATAAGAATATCAATACCGATAAAAAACGTACGGCGCTTGCCAAGAGCGATATTTATGTTTTTAAAAATCCGGTGTCCCCTATAGTTATAGCTGAATGTGGATTTTTATCCAACGAAGATGACCTTGAGGCACTTAAGAGGAGCGACTTTCAAGAAAAAATTTCCAAAAGCTTAAAAGCCAGTATTTGCAAGTATTTAAGCGGAATTGGTAACAAAACCCAGTAAAAACACGGAAATTATTGTAAGTATCTGTACGTTGAAATAAGGGACGAACAGGCTGTGGATAAGTTAGTTCTTAAAAAAGAACTTGACACGTATAAACGTTGAAATTTCAACGAAAAAAATTTTCAACTAATCCACAGGGTGTTTTGGATAAGATTGTATACAATCTGAAAAAATATGTGGATAACTTCCGGAAAGCCGATGTTTTCGAGCTTGTTCGGTTGTTGAAAGATGTCGACTCAAAAAAGAACAGAGGTTGACATAATACCTAAAGAGTACGGGAGATAAAAAAATGTTAAAAGAAAAAATTGTTTACAAGGATGAGCTTCCAATTAATGTAACAACGGCTAACATCGATGAATATCCTATACACTTCCATGACGATATGGAAGTGGTATACGTGCTGGAAGGTAATGTGATATTAAGGAACGGATATTACACTTACACTTTAAAGCAAGGCGACATCTTTATACTGAATGACAGAGAAATGCATAGCTTCGAAAGTACCGGTGAAGATAATATGGTTATGATGCTCCAGCTGGATCTTGCATATTTCTCCAGATATTACGACAATCTGAGAAATAACTTCTTCGTAACTGATATGGAAGACGATAGTGACGAGAGCCTGGAAGTCCTCAGAACCATTCTCGCAAGAATAATGATGGAAGTATTGCAGAAGGGATATGGATACGAGCACAAGGTCATAGAGAGTACACATAATTTGATCGCATGTCTCATGTCTGATTTTCAGTATTTTGTTATGGAAGACGGTAAGTTCAAAAACGAATCCAAGAACAAGGGGAATAAGATACTGGCAGGAAGACTCAACAGAATCACAGACTACATGTATGAAAACTATTCCCGCAAGCTCACATTGAGCGAGATCGCAGATAAAGAACATCTCAGCATTTACTACCTTTCACACATAATAAAAGAAGCGACAGGACTGAGCTTCCAGGATCTGCTTAGCTATATAAGAGTCGAAGAGTCCGAAAAACTGCTCTTGGGTACCAACAAGAAAATCGGAGCAATTGCCGATGAAACCGGATTCTCGGCAGTTCGATACTATATCAAGCATTTTGAACAGTGGTTTGGAATGCATCCGCTGGAATACAGAAAGAAATACATAGGCAAGATTATCAGCAGAGAAATCGAAGCCAAATATAAAAAGGTACCGCCTAATCAAATAGAAGATGCTATCAGAAAACAGGTGAAAGGCGTTTACGCAGACTATGCGGACAAGCTAAAAACCAAGCCTGTGATCATAGATATCGATATATATGACGATTATGCTGCTTTGCAGAAGGAACCTCCTGAACTTAGGGATATTCTGGAGCGAAGCGCCAACAAAGCGCTGGCTGAGCCGTACTTGAAGCTTTTGGAAATGAACGAAGGCATCATATCTTCAGGCGATAATTACATGATAACCACAAAGTGTAAATATCCGGGCGTTTTGGATAGCATAAGTATCCTCGTGTATAACTTTGATGTTAATGTTGTCAGATCTCTTAAGAGAATCGCAGGACCTGAAGAACTCCGCAGGATTGTTAGAAATTATGATAATGAGATGGAATTTCTCGTTAGATGTACCGGATTTTCAGGCAATTTCAGATTGATAAGATATCGTCTTGAAAGAGAAAACATAATGGCTAAGCTGGATGAAGCAAAGGGCATTGTTGCGGCGGATTCCAGGGAAGCGTTCATAAACAGTATTACTTCCAATGCCAACGTTACTACAGGCAGCTATGTCAGCTCTGATGCCCTCAGCGTTAGAACCATTTTTAAAGGTATCGGTGCAGAGTTGATCTTGATAGACAAGGTGTAAAACGCCATTGTATTTTCGCAAACTAGTACACATTTAAAGCAAGGGTATGGTTGAAATTAACAGAAAAATGGACTAGTATATTTATTAAGTAAATAAAGTTTAATCAATTGTTGAAAACAATTTATGGAGGTAACAAGATGAAATTACTTATCATTGGAGCAGGCGGAGTTGGTACTTCAGCTGCTAAGATTATCCAGTTAGCAGGAGCAGAAGGCGACTGGGCTGAAAAAGTTGTAGTTGCTGACTTTAACGAAGAAAGAGCTAAAGTTGTTGCAAACGAAATTTGCGGCGGCGGAAAGTTCGTTCCTGCATTCGTAAACGCTATGGATCCTGAAAGCATCAAAGCTGTTGCTGCTGAACACGGTATTGACTTCGCTATGAACTGCTGTGACCCTAGAATGAACGAAACTATTTTCGATACTTGCCTCGAAGCAAAGATCGGATATCTTGACTGTGCTATGACTCTGGGACAGCCACATCCTGAAAAGCCTTATGAACTGGCTAACGTTAAGTTAGGTGACTACCAGTTTGCTAAGCAGCAGGAATGGATTGAATCAGGTAAAATCGCTATCTGCGGATCAGGTGTAGAACCTGGTATGGCTGACGTATTTGCTAAGTACGCTGCTAAGCACCTGTTCGACAAGATCGACAGAGTTGACGTAAGAGACGGCGACAACTATGGAAATACAGACTCAGACTTCGGATTCTCCGTATGGACTACTATCGAAGAATGTCTGGCTCCACCGGTAATCTGGGAAAAGAACGAAGAATATCCTGAAGGACACTGGTTCTGTACAGAACAGTTCTCAGAACCTGAAATCTTCAACTTCCCTGGCGGAATCGGCGACGTAGAAGTTGTTAACGTAGAACACGAAGAAGTACTGCTCGTTCCAAGAGAAATCGATTGTAACAGAGTAACATTCAAGTACGGCGTTCCTGCAGAATTCAGAGCTAAGCTGATGGTTCTGCACGGATGGGGACTTGATGACAAGCACACTAAGATCAAGGTTGGCGACAGCGAAATCACTCCAAGAGACTTCGTATGTAAGGTTATCCCTAACCCAGTAAGCTCAACTGAAACTATGACTGGTAAGGGTTGTGCAGGTTCATGGGTAACTGGATGGAAAGATGGAAAGTACAGATCAGTTTACCTGTATCAGATCGCTGACAACCAGGAATGTATCGCTAAGTACACTACTAACTCAGTAGTTGCTCAGACTGCAGTAGGTCCTGTAATCATGATGGAACTCATCGCTAAGGGTATCTGGAATGATGCCGGTGCATGGGGTCCTGAACACTTCGATCCAGATCCATTCGTAGAAAGATTAGCTAAGTACGGATTCCCGGCTGGTATCAGAGAAATGGATTCCGAATATGCTGACGCTCTGAACGAAAAGATGATGCTGGACATGCTGAAATAATTAGATAAATCTCTAATTAGGTCACAGTATTAACAGACAAATAGGGTACAAAAATCGCCTCGAAATCCGGGGCGGTTTTTTATTGAAATAAAAGTTGTCGAAATATTGAAAAAAATTACTAAATTTATTATAATAGGTGCAAGAGGATTTTAATAAACAGAAGTAAAGGAGGGACATATGAGGAAACGGTTACTATGCATTATAGCTGTGCTGGCACTTGTAATCATGACGTTCAGCGCATGCGGACAGAAAGGCGTAGATTCAGATTTGTCGATGGCGGATGAAGTTCAGGCTTATGCTGATGCTATCGATATGGAATATGCATATGACCTGGCATATGAGCTGGGTTATAATATGGATCTTGCCGATAATGAGTTGGGATGGAGAACTGCGGGATCGGATGCAGAGCATAAGACAGCAGATTATCTGGCAAAAGAAATGGAAGCAATCGGACTTGTTGACGTTGAAAAAGTCGGCACACCGGTAGACAAGTTCCAATTCAATGATTCCAGCCTGACTATTGAAGGAACAGATATCGACCTCATGCCTGCGGCATATCAGTGCTCCGGTACAGATGCAGACGGTATCACTGCTGAAATAGTAGATGTCGGCGGCGGATATGAATACGATTATCTGGAGCTTGATAGCGTAGAAGGTAAGATCGTTCTTGCGAAGGTCGATCAGGCAAACGAAGCTTGGATCGATGGATATATCAGATGTGCTTATGAACAGGGTGCAGCTGCTATCGTAACTTGGGCTAACAGCGGATACGGTGAAATCAGCGAAGACTCTATCAATGTACAGGATATATGCTGCGAAGACTTGATTCCTACAGTAGCAATCTCAGCTA
>JAUMXT010000224.1 GCA_030529015.1 Bacillota bacterium
ATTCTCAACTTGACATGTTCCAAAGAGTTTGCTAAACGAATTACGTCAAAAGTAAGCTATCGACCTCATCGAAAGCTGAAAGGTGGTGGAGTTATGACTGAGCAGCGATCTCAGCATCTGCATGAACTCATTCAAAAGCAATCAGGAATTATTCGATCTTCGCTGTTTCGTCAATCAGGCATTGACAGCAGAGAAGTTCTCGAACTGCTTCGATCAGGAATGCTCATCAAGCTGAAAGACGGATATTATGTGACTGCTGACGAGATGGAAAATCTGTCTGATTATCAGATTATCACCCAAACAATTCCCGGTGCAGTAATATGCTTTATATCTGCTGCAGCTATCTATGAATTTACTACTGTAATCCCAGATGCGATTCATGTTACAGTACAAAACAATGGGAAATGTCCCGTTGCTCCTCTTTCTCCGCCTACCGAAATTGTTCTGCAAAAAGCTGGACTCTACAATTACGGACGGACCATCCTCGAAACCGAGTTCGGAACACTGCCCATCTACGACCGCGAGAGAACTGTTTGCGACTGCCTGAAACGAAGCAATGAGATTGGCATGGATGTGTTTATTGAAGTCATCCGCAACTACATGCGCGGCCCCAAAAATCTCCAGAATCTCTACGCAACAGCCGATAAGCTACAAATTAGAAACAAACTTTCACCATATGTGGAGGCGCTTGTATGAATAATGCAGCCAGCATAAAGGCGAGGCTCCGCAATCTCGCCGTAAAGGAACAAAAGCCATATGACTACATTCAAACCCATTACATGATCGAGCGGTTGCTGTATCGATTGTCTATATCTCGTTATGCGAATGATTTCATTCTCAAGGGCGGTCTGCTTCTTCATGCACTTTTCGCAGAAAAGGCGCGCGCCACACGAGACATCGATTTTTTGGCACGGTTTATTTCCAATGCTCCTGATAATATAAAATCCATCTTCACCGAAGTCTGTTCCATCGAAGCAGATGACGCCGTTATTTATGATCCCGCAACGCTTACTACGGAAACCATCACGGAAGATGCAGATTATCAGGGTGTTCGAGTGAAACTTATCGGATATCTTGAAAAATCACGCAGTCTGCTTCAATTTGACATAGGATTTGGCGATATTATCGTACCAAAGCCCGAACGCATGACTTATCCTTCTTTGCTCTCCATGGATGAAACTACCCTGTGGGTATATTCAAAAGAATCCATCATAGCGGAGAAATTCCAGGCTATGCTCTATTTGGCACAAGCAAATAGCCGCATGAAAGACTTTTACGATATTTACATGCTTGCCAACACCTATGATTTCGATGGCAGAACCCTCTTCGAGGCTGTAAAACAGACTACGGAAAGGCGTGAAACACCCATGGAAGAACATCCCATTGTTCTTGATTCGTCATTTGCGCTCATGAAGGACAAAACTGTTCAATGGGGCGCATTCTGCAAAAGAATTCATAAAGATAATCTGGAATTTGTTGAAGTGCTCTCTGTTATCAGGAGTTTACTTTCTCCCATACA
>JAUMXT010000096.1 GCA_030529015.1 Bacillota bacterium
CGAATTTTGCTTGATTTCCATTCCAAGCAACTAAATTCAGTTCCTTACGCCATCCTGTTGGGTATTCCTGAATTACTCCTAGCTGTGCTTTGATTTCAAATCTGATTTCTCTGTCCATTCTCCTTACCTCCTAATACATTTGTTTTCTTTTTTTCCGTTTCTCCTGCAAGAAAAGATATAACTTTGTGGTTCTTAGCTGCTTCTCTTAATTCAATGACGATTGGAATTTCCTTGTTATCAATCTTTGCTGTAACAATATCAGCAAGTTCAAAATTAGTAACCTTCTTCTCATCATTAAAGCCTGCATCAATCAGTTTCTCTAGAACCTTCATCTTGGCTTTTCTGTCCATCTTTCTTCACCTCCTGTTTCTGTTTTTGCTGCATGCTTATTAATATTTTCTTCAGACAAAAGCCACACACTGGTGCATCTTTTGGTCTGTAATTACAGCCATCAGGGCATCTAGTTTTCATTTAGAATCACCCCACTTCTATAAGGTGCTTTCCATACTCTGTGAATGCATACCAGTTGGTATGATCAAACTTGGTTTCATTGAATCTACCTTTTGAAAGAATCCCTTTGTCTAGAGTCATTAATATTAAATCCAAATACATTCGATTTACGCTTCATATAAATAACAGATAAATCTTTTAATATCATCTGCACTATACTCATTCCACTTCATTTTCTTAAATACTGGAACAATCCATTTATCCAAGTACTTAAGATCTGAAATATAATCACATTCTGCAGCTTTCTTTGCATCCTCTAATATTTTCATACCCTCATCCCACCTTTATATTACTCAATTTTTTCAAATAAAAAAACTTCCCATTCCCTGAAAATACAGGTCTTGAGAAGTTTTCGTTATCTTTTAGTAAATCGCACATAACGCACCCACTAAGTCGAGGTATAAAATCGGTTGCGACACTTTTTTGCCAAAATGCCGTTTTTTACGACTTTTTTTGGTTTTTTATCTCTTTGTTATATGCCCTATAACCATTGAAAATTCAACGTTTTTCTTATTTTACTTTTTGTAGCAATGACACGCATTCGACGTGTGAACTTCCCGGGAACATGTCTACCGGTGTCGCTTCTACGAACTCATATCCCATCTCACCCAGCAGTTTGATGTCTCTTGCCAGGGTTGCAGGGTCGCATGAAACGTAAACGATTTTATTTACTCCCACGGCAGCCACTGCTTCCAGCAGTTCAGGTCTGCATCCTGCTCTCGGTGGATCGAGGATGGCGATGCCGGCATTCTTGATCCAGCTTGCGATCTGCGGGTCAAGTTTTGATGAGTTCTGCGGATCAAGGTTTGCTTTATCCATTTCTATGTGTGCAGATTCATTGGTTCCCATATCGGTCATCGGTTCATACGCCACATATTTCGGGAGCAGTTCTTCTGCTTTGCCGCATATGTATCGTGCGTTGACGATGCCGTTTACTACTGCGTTTCTGTTGGCGTCGATCACGGCTTCTTTGACGATTTCGATTCCGACTACTGCTTCGGCTATGTCAGCGCAGTAAAGTCCGATGGTTCCTACACCGCAGTAAAGATCGAGGATCACAGGTTTCTCGCCGGCAAGTCTCTCATCTTCAAGTCTCTCGCCACCAAGTACGCCTTCCCCGCCACAATACTCCTTCACCTTATCGTACAGTCTCTTCATCTGTACGGGGTTTACCTGGTAGAAGCTATTTGGTGATATCTCGAATTCCAGGTCGCCGAATACGTCGCGGATCACATTTTTACCGGCAATCACTACGTTTTCGTCACCCATGATCTCGCCGCTCATTGCCTGTGCTTGTTCGCGCTCTGTGCGGGCTTTCTTCACGCCGCTGCTTTTCTTGATGTTGAGCACTACGCTTTCCAGTGAGTAGCCGACTTCATAGATGGCATCGTCGAGCATTTCAACCAGCTTGGAGGCGTTCGGGATGCCTTTACCGTTGATGACTAAGATGACCATGACTTCGCCTGTTGCGAAGGCAGTCTTAACGATCAAGTGACGAATCAGGCCTTTGTCCCACTTAGGGTCATAGGCCGTGATGTTGTCTTCTTCCATGAATGTACGAAGAGCATCTGCCGCTGCCATAGCTGCCATCGACTGAAGGTAGCAGTCATCACAATTCACCACTTCGTGGCTTTTTGCACGGTAAAATCCGATTGACGGTTCACCGAGGTTCTCCACCAGACCGCCCTTGCGTGTGATTATTCCTCCTGTGCTCACAGGGAACTGCGCTTTGTTTCTGTATCTGTAGCAGCCTAAGCCGTCGTTGTCATCAGGCTCCATGCCGATTATCGGACGCAAGCATGGCGAGTCGATTCCGGCCAATCTCTGCAATTTCTCGCGTACCTGGCGTTCCTTCAGTTCCAGCTGTGCATCATAACGGATGCCGCCGTAAGGGCAGCCGCCGCAGCCTTTGTCGAAATATTCGCAGTCGAACTCTTCGTCGCGGTCCTGTGAATATTCAACTATCTCCACCAGCCTAGAAAAAGCATAATTCTTCTTTACTTTGGTCAACTCAGCGCGGGCCACATCGCCCACTACAGTTTTGGGCACGAAAACAACCAGGCCGTCGGCTCTGCCGATGCCTTGTCCCTCATGGCTCATGTCTTCTATTTTGACTTCTACGATTTGTCCTTTTTCCATTAAAGCCTCCTCCTATCAAGGCGTTCTTGCGTTTGAGGTTTCTCATCCTTCACGCGTTCTCGCGCTTGGGTCTACTCTTCCTCCGTCATCGAGCTGAAGAATTCATACATCTCCGGCTGGACTTTTTTCATTCTGAGCGGCTTCAGATCCGGATCGGTAAATCCGTGGCTGCTTCTTCCTGTAGCGCACAGTCTGCCGTCTTCACCGCGCACTTCGTATGCCAGGTCGATCGATGCTCCGCGCAGTTTTTCTGCCCAACAGAATACAGAAATCACTTCATCGTAAAGCGCCGGCATCTTGTACTCGGCCGTCACCGAAAGCACCGGCATCCAGACTCCTGCTTTTTCCATGGCATCATACGGGAAGCCTGCTTCTCTCATCATTTCTGTTCTGGCAGTTTCAAAATATCTTATATAGTTGGAGTGGTGTACTATTCCCATTGAGTCTGTCTCATAGTACTGCACTCTTATTTTCGCTTCAAATTTCATCTCTTCTCCTTTCGCAGCAAGGGTACTCCCGTTCGGGCGTTCTCATCTTCAAGTCGTGGCAAGTCGTTGCCCCTTGCTACAGCCCCTTCGCTATTTCTTCTATCCTTCTCAGCCTGTTGTTGATTCCTGATTTGGAAAGTACAGGCTTCATCAGCTGGCCCAGCTCCTCTATTCCCACGTCTGGGTTTTCAAGTCTGGCGTATGCCGCCTCGCGCAGCTTCGGCGAGAGGATGTCCAGACCTCGTTTTTCCTGTATTTTCTTTATGGCGTTGATCTGGTTTTCTGCCGCACGAAGGCTCTTGTCGATGTTGGCATTGTCCAGGTTGTTCATTCTGTAGGCCTCGGATTTCAGTTCCTTCATCATCATGACTTCGTCGAACTTGAAGAACTGCCCCGATGCGCCCATGATGGCCAGTACGTCTTTTATCTGTTCTCCGGCTTTAAGATAAACGCCGAAACCTTTTTTTCTGGTTACTACTTTAGCTGTGATATCGACGAAGCTGTTCATGACACGTCGCATTTCCTTGGCCAGGGTTTCTGTTCCCGTGCTGATCTCAAAATGATATTCCTTTTCTGGATTGTTGACAGTCCCTGCTGCCATGAAGGCACCGCGAAGATACGCCTTCCTGCAGCATTTAGTTCTGATAAGTCCGTCGTAGATACCGTCACTTATGAAGTTCATGCCTTCCTTTACCATCAGGATGCCGGTCTCACGCAAAATCTGTTCACTCAAATTTTCCGGTCCGATAGTCAGTATGTAAGCATGGCCCCTCTTGAGAGACTGGTCCTGTCCCATTTCAAGATGTGCATCTACACTGAAATATGTCTTTATGAGAGTTTTGTAATGTCTGGCAACTGCCGGGTTGTTGGTAGTCATGACGATCCTGAATTTGCCGCCTCCGGCCAGCCTGATGCTTCCTGCCATACGCATAAAGCCTGCTATTTCTGCCAGCATGCAGCATTTTTTCTCAGGCACTACGCGCGCCAGTTCGTTTTTTGTTTCTGATGCAAAGGACATGCTTTCCTCCTAAAAAATAGAGCCCCTCTATGTCAGAGAGGCTCCGTTAAGTATTCTCTTATTTGTTCAGTGGTAATCCCAGGATTTCTCTTGCTTCAGCAGGTGTAGCAACTTCTCTTCCCAGAAGCTTAGCGATAGCTGCAACCTTTGCAACCATTTCTCCGTTGCTCTTTGCAAGAACGCCCTTTTCGAGATACAGGTTGTCTTCGAAGCCTACTCTTACGTGACCGCCCATAGCGATTGTTGCTGCTGCGATAGGGAATTCAGCTCTGCCGATAGCGCATGCAGTCCAAGTTGCTCCTGCAGGCAGTGAATCTACGCAGAATGACAGGTCTCTAACTGTAGCTGACATCTGTACGCCCAGTACGAAGTCGAAGTGCATAGGTGCATCCAGGTAGCCCTTCTTGTGCATCTTCATAGCGATGTCGATCATGCCCTTGTCGAAGCATTCCAGTTCAGGCTTGATGCCCTTTTTCTTCATTTCAGTTGCGAAAGTCTTGATGATGTCTTCAGTGTTTTCGAAGATTTCATCGCCGAAGTTGCATGTTCCGCAGCTGAGTGTAGCGAATTCAGGTGTTGGAGTGATGTTAGTGGAATCGAATCTTTCCATTGCTGTCATTCCTGTTGCACCACCTGTTGATGGCTGAACGATAACGTCAGGACACAGTTCTCTGATAGCATCTACACACAGCTGGAATCTTTCGTGATTCTGTGTAGGTGTACCATCGTCCATTCTCGCGTGGAGGTGGATAACTGAAGCGCCTGCATCGTAAGCGGATTTAGCTTCTCTGGCGATTTCTTCTACAGTATAAGGTACTGCAGGATTGTTCTCCTTCATAACTTCTGCTCCGCTGATCGCTGCTGTGATAATAAGTTTTTCCATCTCTAGTGTTCTCCTTTTCTCTAAAATCATTTTCTCTATTTTAACACACTTGACGTATGCTTCAAACATTTTGTTTGTTAAAGTTCTTTATGTTCTAAAGTTCCCTATGTTCCAATGTAGTTCTTCTGCCGTTTTCCTGAAGACGCCTGTGGATCTCGTTGGCAACTGCCACAGATCTGTGCTGACCGCCTGTGCAGCCTATGGCTATATTGAGGCTGTATTTACCTTCCTTCATGTAGAACGGTATCAGCATTTCTATCATATCCATAGCCTTGTCCAGGAAGTCCTGTGTCACCTGATGCTTCAGCACGTATTTGCTTACCTTGGCGTTGTTGCCTGTGAGCGGTCTCAGCGACTTGACATAGTACGGATTCGGAATGAATCTCATGTCAAATACGAGATTTGCAGACATCGGTGTCCCCTTCTTATATCCGAAGGATCTCACGTTTATCATAAACGTGTTCTGACCTTCTTCGGACGTGATCAGATGCTTGATCTCAGCCCAAAGCTGCGCTGATTTCATGTTGGAGGTATCTATTATGAAGTCAGCCTGCTTTCTCAGCTCGCTGAGCATCTCCCTCTCCTTCTTGAGTCCTGCCTCGACCGAACCGCCCTCAGAAAGCGGGTGAACTCTTCTTGTCTCGTTATATCTTCTGAGCAGCGTCTTATCTGCAGCCTCGAGATAAAGGATCTTGTAATCGATTTCATCCTTGTTCATTTCCTCGAGAACTTCCTTCAGGTCGTCAAAAAGTCTGCCGCCTCGAACGTCTATTACGAAGGCCGCCTTGTCTATACCCTTGTCGTTAGTTGATAAATCTATGAAGCTCTTGATCAGCGCCGGAGGCATGTTGTCTATGCAGTAATATCCCATATCCTCCAGGCAGTCGATCGCCTGCGTTTTGCCTGCACCGGAAAGTCCGGTGACTATTATCGATTTCATTTTCTTTCCTTTCCGGCCTTGTTACCGGTCTGTTTTTTCTCTAATATTTACTATTCTTCTTATATCGAGT
>JAUMXT010000097.1:0-2162 GCA_030529015.1 Bacillota bacterium
CCCGAACCCTCCCGAAGGACTCCCGAACCCTCAAACACAGCAAACAAATCCCCAAAATTCAACCACTTTAGCACGTTCAAGCGGTTGACAAACAAAATTGCCTAATATATATTAGTAGACAGTGAAATCGGCAGGCCGATTTTCCAAGTTAATAAAGATGCGATGAACGGAATAAGTTTGATGCAAGTATTTCAGAGAGCAGCCGGGTGGTGTGAGGCTGTATACGGAGTCAAATGTCTCACCCGGGAGCAGAAAACCTTAAGTGGGTATGTGATTTTCCTTACGGAACGGTGAAAGCCGAAACAGCATACCAATAAGAGTGGTACCGCGGAAGCAATAGCCTTCGTCTCTTAGTTTTGAGATGAAGGCTTTTTATATTTTACCGCGAAATCTATCGCGAAAACGGTGAAAACCGTACGAAAATAGCCATTCTACGGTTGCATCGAATAAAAAAGAATTATATAATGTTTTTTTGGCACGACAGATAATAAACTCAGGAGGAAAAAGATGAGTATTAAGAAAAATATAGTAACAATGGACGGAAATGAAGCAGCTGCATACGTCGCATACGCCTTCACGGAAGTTGCAGGGATCTATCCGATCACGCCATCTTCCCCAATGGCAGAAAAAACAGACGAATGGTCAGCTAAGGGCAGACTGAACTTATTCGGTCAGCCTGTTAAATTAGTAGAAATGCAGTCAGAAGCAGGAGCTGCCGGTGCAGTTCACGGCGCACTGGAAGCAGGAAGCTTAGCCGCTTCATTCACATCTTCACAGGGCCTGATGCTGATGATCCCTACAATGCACAGACTTTCAGGACAGAGACATCCGGGAGTTCTTCACGTAGCATCAAGAACAGTAGGAACACACGCATTCTCAATTTTCGGAGACCACTCAGACGTAATGAACTGCAGACAGACAGGCTTCGCTATGCTTTCAACAGGAAGCGTACAGGAAGTTATGGACCTGGCAGGTGTCGCACATCTGGCTGCGATCAAGTCAAGAGTACCGTTCATGCACTTCTTTGACGGTTTCAGAACTTCTCACGAAATCCAGAAAATCGAAGCTATAGATTATGAAGAATTCGGCAAGATGCTTGACTGGGACGCACTGCAGGCTTTCAGAGACAACGCGCTGAATCCTGATCATCCTATCCTCAGAAGTTCGGTACAGAACCCTGATATCTACTTCCAGGTTAGAGAATCCAACAACAGATTCTACGATGCACTGCCTGAAACAGTTCAGGAATACATGGATAAGATCGCAGAAGTAACAGGCAGAAAATATCACCTGTTCGATTACTTCGGAGCACCTGATGCAGAGCACATTATCATTGCTATGGGATCAGTAAGCGGCGCTATCCAGGAAACAGTAGAATACCTGAACGAACAGGGCAAGAAGGTGGGCTTCGTACAGGTGCACCTTTACAGACCATTCTCAGTAAAACACTTACTGGAAGCTGTTCCTAAGACAACTAAGAAAATCGCAGTTATCGATAGATGTAAGGAAGCCGGCTCAGCAGGCGAACCGCTCTTTGAAGACGTATGTACAGCTTATGCTAACATCAAAGACGCGCCTGAAATCTACGGTGGACGTTACGGACTTTCCTCCAAAGACACTACACAGGGCCAGATCGAAGCTATCTTCAGAAACCTCGAACAGGAAGAACCAAAGGCTGAATTCACAGTTGGCTTAGTTGACGACGTTACAAATCTGTCACTGGACGTAGATCCGAAGTTCTTCATCGACGACCCGCATACTAAGAGCTGCAAGTTCTGGGGACTGGGTTCAGACGGAACTGTTGGAGCTAACAAGAGCACAATCAAGATCATCGCAGAAAAGACTGACCTTTACACTCAGGCTTACTTCGAATATGACACTAAGAAGTCATTCGGATGTACTAAATCTCACCTGCGTTTTGGAAGCGAACCAATCAGATCAACTTATCTGGTACACAGAGCGGACTTCATCGCTTGCCACAACCAGACTTACATACATAAATACGATATCATCAGTGAACTGAAGCCGGGCGGAACTTTCCTCCTCAACTGTGAGTGGGGCGAAGACGAACTGAGAGAAAACCTCCCTGCAGAAGTTAAGAAATACATGGTAGAAAACGATATCAACTTCTACATCATCGACGCTAACGGCATTTCCAGAGA
>JAUMXT010000097.1:2262-6035 GCA_030529015.1 Bacillota bacterium
TGGTAGAAAACGATATCAACTTCTACATCATCGACGCTAACGGCATTTCCAGAGATATCGGTCTGGGCAACAGATCAAACATGGTTCTGCAGGCTGCATTCTTCAAGCTGGCAGAAATCATCCCTGTTGATGAAGCTGTAGCACTGATGAAGGAATTCGTAGAAAAGACTTACGGTAAGAAGGGTAAGACAGTTGTTCGCCTGAACACTAAGGCTGTTGATGCCGGTATCGAAGCTACTAAGAAAATCGACATTCCTGCAGAATGGGCAAACGATGTGGATGAAGCTGCTCCTGCTAAGAAGGAAGTTCCTGCATTCATCGAAAACATCCTGGTTCCTATCAACCAGCAGAAGGGTGACGACCTGCCTGTAAGTGCTTTCATGGGCATGGAAGACGGAACTCTGCCACTGGGAACTTCAGCATATGAAAAGCGTAACATCGCTATCGAAGTTCCTGCATGGGATGCTACTAAGTGTATCCAGTGTAATCAGTGCTCACTGGTATGCTCACATGGAGTTATCAGACCTTATCTGATGAATGAAGAAGAAGTAAAGGCTGCACCTGAAGGCTTTGAAATGGTTAAAGCAAAGGGCGCTAACCTTTCAGAATACACATACAGCCTGCAGATTTCTAATATGGACTGCACAAGCTGCGGAAGCTGCGCATCCGTTTGTCCTGCAAAGGACAAGGCTCTCGTAATGAAGCCTATTTCAGAAAAAGAATATGATCAGGCTCATTGGGAATATGGTCTGACAATTTCCGAAAAGCCGGAAGCAATGGCTACAAATATCAAGATGAGCCAGTTCATCAAGCCGCTGCTCGAGTTCTCAGGTGCTTGCGGCGGATGCGGAGAAACTCCATACATCAAGCTGCTGACTCAGATGTTTGGCGACAAGATGTATTTTGCAAATGCTACAGGATGTACTCAAGCCTGGGGTTCAGCAATGCCATGCGTTCCTTATACAACTAACAAGGACGGACACGGCCCTGCATGGTCAAACTCCCTGTTTGAAAACAACGCTGAATTCAGCTTAGGTATGATGCTGGCAGTTCAGCAGCAGAGAATCGGCGTAAGAAATAAGATCGAAGCTCTCGTAGCTATGGAAGATGTTCCTGCAGATGTAAAGGCTGCAGCGGACGAATGGTTCAACACTTACGATGATCTTAATGCTTCAGAACCTGCAAGCAGAGCTCTCGAAAAGGCTATCAAGGCTGCTTCACTCGAAGGCGAAGCTGAAGTTCTGGCAAAGAGAATCTTAAACAGCAGCGACCACCTGTCAAAGAAGACTATGTGGATGGTCGGCGGTGACGGATGGGCTTATGACATCGGATACGGCGGCTTAGACCACGTATTCTCCATGGGCGTAGACGTTAACGTTCTGCTGGTAGATACAGAAGTTTACTCAAATACAGGCGGACAGTCATCAAAGGCAACTCAGCTGGGCGCAGTAGCACAGTTCGCAGCTGCAGGTAAGAGAAGCCGTAAGAAGGATCTGGGCGCATTGATGATGACATACAAGGATGTTTATGTAGCACAGGTATCAATGGGTGCTAGCCAGAGCCAGCTGCTGAAGGCACTGAAGGAAGCTGAAGCATATCCCGGTCCATCAATCGTTATCGCTTATGCTCCATGTATCACTCACGGAATCAAGGCCGGCATGAGCTGCGTACAGGATGAAATGAAGCGTGCGGTAGATTCAGGATACTGGAGCCTTTACAGATACAACCCTAGCAACACTGAGCAGCCGTTCATCTTAGACTCAGGCGAACCTAAGCTTGACTTTGAAGAATTCCTGGCAGGCGAAGTTAGATTCGCAGCACTGAAGAAGGACTTCCCTGAAGTAGCAGAAGAACTGTTTGCTGAAGCGAAGATCCAGGCTAAGCAGAAGTACGAAGAATACAAGCAGATGGAAGCGGCTTCAAGGGAGTAATGTAGACCATGAATCAGTACAGAAAAGAATACGAACAGAAATTAACTACAGCAAGTGAGGCAGTTAAAATCGTCAAGTCCGGAGACTGGGTAGACTACGGATGGGGAAACGGCATGCCTTATGAGATTGATAAAGAGATGGCGGCAAGGATCAAAGCTGAAAACCTGAAAGGTCTCAAATTCAGGGGAGCTTTGGTTCTGAGACAGCTCTTCATATTCGATGTGGAAGATGCGGCTCAGCATCTTTGCTGGAACAGCTGGCACATGAGCGGCATCGAACGTAAGATGATCAAGAAGGGCGTTTCATTCTATGCACCTATCAAATATTCCGAACTGCCTAAGTATTACCTTGATCTGCCGGATCCTGTAGATGTGGCAATGTTCAAGGTAGCACCTATGGACGCTAACGGATATTTCAACTTCGGAACTAACACTTCACACATGGCTGATATGTGCAGCCGTGCCAAGAAGATCGTAGTAGAAGTAAATAATAAGATGCCGATCGTTCCCGGCCTGTTTGACGGCAAGGAAAAGATCCATATTTCTCAGATCGACATGATCGTAGAGGGAAACAACGAAGACATCGACGCTTTGGGGACACCTCCGACAAGCGACCTTGACAGAAAGGTCGGAGAGCTTATCGTAAGTGAGATCACGGACGGAGCATGCCTCCAGCTGGGTATCGGCGGTATGGCCAATGCAGTAGGATCCTTGATTGCAGAATCAGACCTGAAGGATCTCGGTGTCCATACAGAAATGTATGTAGACGGATTCGTAGATCTGGCCAAGGCAGGAAAGATCAACGGTATGGCTAAGAATATCGACCGCGGTAAGCAGGTCTATGCATTCGGAGCAGGAAGCCAGAAGATGTACGATTATCTCAATGAGAATCCGGAATGTCTGGGAGCACCTGTTGACTACACTAACGACGTTAGAGTCATCAGCCAGATCGATAACTTCATTTCCATCAACAATGCGGTAGATGCTGACCTATTCGGACAGATAAATGCAGAATCATCAGGACCTGTGCATATCAGCGGAGCGGGCGGACAGCTCGACTTCGTTCTGGGTGCATATCTGTCAAAGGGCGGCAAAAGCTTCGTATGCCTGCCGTCAACATACAAGGACAAAGATGGCAGCATCAAGTCGAGAATCAGACCGATGTTAAAAGAAGGCTCGATCGTAACAGATACAAGAACTAATGCCCACTTCGTCGTTACAGAATACGGCAAGGCTAACTTAAAGGGCCTGACTACATGGGAACGTGCAGAAGCAATGATCAACATCGCTCATCCTGATTTCCGTGAAGATCTGATCAAAGAAGCAGAAAAGATGAATATCTGGTTACCGTCAAACAGACGATAGAGTGGCTTTTGTCGGAGGTTTCGTGGTTGCGGGCTTGCTCGGTTGTTGGGTTATCGCGGTTGAACGACTGCTGCGAGTGGCTTTTTGCCCGGGTTTCGCGATTTGTCCAATGTTCCAACGGTAAATCGCCGTGGGAGCCTGTGCGGGCATGGGAATCGCACTGAATTGCCGGCAATTCAGGTTGGCGAAACTGGCCGAGTGGCTTTTTAAAAAGAAATATTAAAAAAGACAATAAAACAGTTCGTTTTATTGTCTTTTTTTTCTGTTTTAAAAAAATAGCCACTCGAGCGCTAGAACCGTCAAGAGATTTCGCGGAAAAGCAGCGACCAGCATTGAATAATGCCGAAAAACACCTCATAATCTTGAAAACCCGCGCCTTTTCCCTGGGAAACCGTATTGCGAGCAGACCGGTAGTGGCTTTTTCGAAGATTTGCGACAAAAAGCCACGCTCGACAGCCGACCACACCCGCTCGACAGC
>JAUMXT010000017.1:0-21972 GCA_030529015.1 Bacillota bacterium
CACAGGCATAGGTGAAACTCTGCTTGAAAAGAATCCTGAAATGGAAGTTTGGGCAGTCGAACCTGAACATGCGGCTATACTGTCAGGAGGTTCTGTAGGATCTCACGTGCAGATGGGTATCGGAGATGGAGTTATTCCTGATATCCTCAATCAGGAAATATTCGACGACATACATATCATAAAAGACTCTGAAGCTCTGCAGGCAGCTAAGGATCTGGCTTCGAAGGAGGGCATCCTTTGCGGTATTTCCAGCGGTACTAATGTAGCTGCAGCGATACAGCTTGCTAAGCAGCTGGGACCGGGAAAAACTGTTGTTACAGTGCTTCCTGATACAGCTGAAAGATACTTCTCAACACCGCTGTTTGAGTAAAAAGAGAATAGAAAGCATCAAAAAAAGCGCTCAGTTTTGAGCGCTTTTGTAGTTTTTGCCGATCTACGGCTTGTAGATAAATTAGCCCCACAGCTCTTCGTCTGTCGGTACGTAGTTGTCAGGCATGTATCTTGCGATTCTTGATACGTTCATAAGGTGCTTGTAGTCCAGGTTTTCGGAGATGCTGTTATGTCCCCATGAACCGCAGCCCAAAGTGTTTGTAGGTGCCAGTCCGTTGTAGAAGCTTCCGCCTGCACTGCTTGCACATACCTGGTTTATAACGAATCTCGATACGCAAAGCTCCTTGCCAACGTATTCGATATGTTCTTCTGAATCTGAGTGGAAGGATACGCTGTGGCCCTTTCCTTCTTTTTCGAGGTTTTCTCTGGCGATGTTTACGCCTTCTTCAAGAGTCTTATATTTATAAGCAGTGATTACAGGAGCCATCTTTTCACCGCCGAGAGGGTCTACATCAGCTGTAGCTTCTGCAGTGGCAACGATGATCTTAGTTCCTTCAGGAATCTGGATTCCCGCCAGCTTAGCGATGTTTTCAGGTGACTGACCTACAGAGTGTCTGTTAGGCTTGCCGTCTTCAAACAGTGCGCCTCTGATAGCTTCGAGTTCGGCTTCATCTTTAACTACGTAGCCGCCATGTGCTTCGAATTCAGCCATGATAGAATCGAAATCGCTTTCAGGACAGATCACTGACTGCTCACCGGAGCAGATGATTCCGTAGTCGAATGTACGTCCTGTGATGATTTTAGGAACAGCTTCCTTGAAATCGTAACCTTCGTCGATGATGCACTGAACATTTCCTGCGCCTACGCCGAGAGCAGGTCTTCCTGAACTGTAAGCTGCATTTACCATACCTGCGCCGCCTGTAGCAACGACAACGTCAGCTGCTGAAATCAGGTTTCTTGTGTTTTCTCTTGACTGTACATCCAGGATCTGGATCAAGTTCTCAGGCATTCCTATTTTAGCCAGCTCGGCATTCATCAGTTCAACAGCCTTGGTGCTGCATTTGATAGCCTTATGGTGTGGAGTTATGATGATAGCGTTACCGCATTTAAGAGCGAACATTGAGTTGCTCATAGGAGTAACGATAGGGTTTGTACAAGGTGTGATGGCAGCGACTACACCAACAGGCTTCGCGATTCTTGTGATTCCTGTAGTTTCATCAGTGTCCAGAATGCCTCTTGATTTCTTGCCTTTAAGGTTGTTCCATATAATTTTTGATTTCTGCTTGTTTTTAGCGATTTTATCAGGAACGTTTCCCATAGCAGTTTCTTCAACTGCGATTTCAGCCAGAAATTCTGCATTGTCATAAACGACTTTACCGATAACTTTAACGGCTTCGTCAACTTGTTCCTGACTTATTTTTTCAAAAGCTTCCTGTGCCACTCTCGCTCTCGCAATATATTCATCGATATAAGCTTTGCTGTCAAATTCCATAATTACCTCCTATAAAAATGCAGTTTCTGCACATTTGTTCAAATAGCCCATACACATTCATTATATAATGGGAAAAGAAGGCTTTCAAGTTGCCTCAAAGCCAAATCTCAGAGGAAATCGCACTAAAATTGTACTTTCATATCGAAATAGCGACATCTTACCTATTTCATCAAAACTACATTGTAGTACAAAAGATAAATTGGTAGAATATAGTAAATACGAAGGAGGTATCATGACAACAATAATCATCAAGACAATAGCTTCTGTTGTCATCGGCATCATCGCAGGCTGCGGTGCTGTTTACATATTCAATAAGATGCCGGCTGCTTGGCTGTGCGACTATGACGAAACTCCGTCCGAGGAACTGACGGATCCATATATACAGCGCGTCAAAGGCTTCCCGTGGAAGTGGGTGTATGCCGCAGGTTTCGCATGCCTTCTGGTGAGACTTTCGTTTTTTGATGTACAGTTTGCCGCAGCAGGATTGTTTGCCTGCTGGGCATTACTTATAATCGGCCTCGCAGACCTTAAATACATGATAATTCCCGACCAGTTTGTAATCATGCTGGCGCTTTCGGCCATAGGTTTCATCCCGTTTCACGAAAGCTTCAAAGATCCTGTTCTGGGCGTGGCACTGGGCGGAGGCATCATGCTGCTTACAGCCCTTCTGGGAGGTGCTGCTTTCAAAAAAGAAGTTCTGGGCTTTGGCGATATCAAGCTGATGGCATGCCTGGGGCTGATCCTTGGTGTAAAGGGCACAGCCATAGTTCTTATCGGGGCCTCTGTTTGCAGCGGCATAGCTGCCGCAGCAGGCCTTGCAAAGGGCAAGTATAAGGCAAGTGATGCAAAGCCTCTCGGACCTTATCTGTGTGGGTGGGCAGTAATATATATATTTGTGCTGTTCCCTATAATATGTTAAAATAGAGTACTATGGAAAAGAATATCTTACTGACAATTGCATATGACGGTTCGAATTTTTCCGGATGGCAGAAGCAACCGGCAGCACCGACAATACAGGGGCATCTTGAGAGCACCCTGTCGTCCCTTTTTAAGAAGGAAATCCTTTTGAGCGGGACAAGCAGGACGGATGCCGGAGTGCATGCTTTAGGAGCCAAAGCATCGTTTAAAGCAGACATTGGTATTCCTACTGAGAAAATACCTATGGTAGTAAACAATGCCCTTTGCGGTAGAGAAAAAGGGCCCTTTGCGATAGCTCCTATCAGGATATTGGATGCGGAGGAAAAACCGGCTGATTTTCATGCTCGGTTCGATTGTACAGGCAAAACGTACGTCTATAAGATAATGAATTCCACGGAAGTTGATATATTTAAACGTAATTACGTATATCATGTGGACAAGCCGCTGGACATAAAGAAAATGCGAAATGCGGCTGAAGCTTTTAAGGGAACTCATGATTTTAAGTCCTTTGAAAGCTCCGGAGGAAATCCGAGAGAAACTACCGTGAGGACGATATTTGACATCAAGGTGACGCAGTCTGACGAGCTGATCGAAATCAGCGTTACCGGAGACGGCTTCCTCTATAACATGGTGAGGATAATAGCAGGGACTTTGGTTGATGTCGGCAGAGGTAAGATAGATCCTGACGATTTACCTCGAATTATTGAAGCTAAAGACAGAACACAGGCGGGTCATACGGCTCCGCCATACGGACTATATCTCGCAGAAGTGTATTATGGTGATATCGAAAGGAGATAATCATGGAGAAGAGACCTAGCTGGGATGAGTATTTCATGGAGATGGCTGTGTTGACAGCGAAAAGATCAACATGCCTTAGAAGACAGGTCGGAGCAGTAATCGTAAAGGATAGACATATCGTGGCGACAGGATATAACGGAGCGCCTAGAGGTCTGGATCATTGCGGAGAAAGAGAAGGCGGCTGCCTTAGACAGCAGCTCGGAATACCTTCAGGAGAAAAGCATGAGCTTTGCAGAGCATTACATGCTGAACAAAATGCTATCATACAGGCGGCGACTTTGGGACAGAGCATCGAAGGTGCGACTATTTATATAACACATCAGCCATGTGTGATATGCGCTAAAATGATAATCAATGCAGGCATAAGAAGGATCGTTGTCAGAGAAGGTTACCCTGACGAACTGTCTGTTGAGATATTAAGAGAAGCAGGATTAAAAATCGTAATGTTAGGAGAATAATCGTGACAGCAACAAGTATTGATCTGTGGGGTCCTTTTCTTGTAGCCTTGGTAGTTGCGGCGGCAGTTGCGCCGTTATCCATAAAGATTGCGCCTAAAATAGGTGCGATGGATATTCCTAAGGACGAAAGAAGGATGCATAGTAAAGCTATGCCGAGATTCGGTGGAATGGCCATTTTTGCAGGGGTCATAATAACACTGATATTATTCGCGCATGGTGACAAAGAAATAATGAGCATCATGACAGGATGCATATTCATATACGCGATCGGTGTTGTGGATGATTTAAAAACCCTTAAGCCGATGATTAAACTGGTAGGGCAGATTGCATGCGCTCTGTTATTGTATGTCCAGGGTATTAAAATCGAATTCGTAACAAACTACCTTGGAGACGGCAACATGATTTTCGGTGATGTGGCTTGTATGCTGATTACTGTGATATGGGTCGTGGCAATAACTAACGCAGTCAACCTCATCGACGGACTGGACGGACTTGCAGCGGGAACATCAGCTATATCGGCGCTTTGTATCGGGTATGTAGCATATATACACGGGCAGTATACGACAACCTTCGCTATGATGGTAGTCGCAGGGGCGGCGCTCGGATTCCTGCCGTTTAACTTCCATCCTGCTAAAACCTTCATGGGAGACAGCGGATCACAGCTTCTGGGATTTTCAATAGCGGCGTTTTCAATCATGGGTGCGGTAAAAAGCACTACGATTGTCGTGGTTATAATTCCTGCGCTCGTATTAGGTCTTCCTATATTCGATACGCTTATGGCGATCGTTAGAAGAACGATGAGAAGACAGTCGTTTGCGACAGCAGATAAGGAGCATTTCCATCATAGAATTATGAGAGCGGGATACGGCCAGAAAAGATCGGTAATGCTGATGTACTGCGTGAGCGCCATCATGGGTATCGTAGCGGTGCTTTACAGCAGAGGATATACAGTGGAATATCTGGGCCTTCTTGCAGTAGTGGCGATGCTTGTTTATGTATTGCTTTCTGATACAAGCAACAGGAATGTAAATGTGAGAGGAAGCAAAATACCTAACGAAAGAAGAGAAAACAAAGAAAAGAGTAGAGATTAATGACATCTTATGAAAATTTAAATACGATAAAGAATCGAGATCTCTTGAAAATGATGGGGAAGGTTGCCTTGCCCATCGCAGCTCAGAGTCTTATCGGTTCCAGCTTAAGTTTAATAGATAATCTTATGGTTGGAAGCCTAGGTGAACTGGAGCTTAATGCCGTAGGCGTTTCAGTACAGATATTCTTTATCAACTGGATGCTGCTTTTCGGCTTCACAAGTGGAGCGGCAACCTTTATATCACAGTTTTATGGTGTAAATGATATAAAGAATATTAAAAAAACAACAGGCTTTGCCCTTACCGTAGCAGGTGGAATAGGTCTGGTGTTTTTTGTTATAGCAATGGTGTTTCCTGAATATGTATTGAGGGTGTTCACCAAGTTCCCTGAAGTTATTGAACTGGGAGTAGTGTACATAAGGACGGGGGCTCCGTGCTTCTTGTTCCTGGCGATAACGCAGCCGTTCACGGTAGCGCTGAGAGCTACGCAGCAGACGAAGCTGCCTCTTTATGCCAGTGTAACTGCATTGGCTATGAACACATTCTTGAACTATGTGTTTATCTTCGGTAAATTCGGTGCACCGGCCCTCGGCGTTCAAGGTGCGGCGCTTGCGACATCGATAGCGAGACTTCTGGAAATGTCGATAATACTGTTCATAGTATTCGGCCGAAAGAACATTGTTGCAGGTAAGCCTTCAGAGTACTTCAGTTATGGCAGAGAGCTTGCGGGCAGAATCGCCAGAAATGCTCTGCCTACTACGATAAACGAGACTATGTGGGGTCTTGGGACATCGCTTTATGTAGCTGCGTTTGCCAGAATCGGAATAACGGCGGGAGCAGCCATCCAAGCATGCAATACCATAAGCAATATGTTTTCACTGGCAGCTTTCAGTGTGGGTGATGCAGTTCTCATACTGGTAGGGCAAAAGCTTGGCGAAGGCAAAACAGAATTGGCATACGAAATGTCAAAGAAAATGATAATTTTCGGAGTTGTGATCGGTGTAATAATGGGCATCGGAGTAATAGCAGCAGGTGAACCGCTTCTTTCCCTCTTTGAGTTCACCGAAGAAGGTGCGGATGCGGCCATGAAGATACTGATAGTGTATGGTGCTACTATGGGGCTGAACCTTTATAACGGCATCCATGTAACCGGTACATTAAGATGTGGAGGAGACACGAAATTCGCCATGTTTACAGAGGTTGGAACTGTTTGGCTTATAGGTGTACCACTGGCATTTATAACGTCTCTTTATCTGGGATGGCCTATATATTTCGCGCTTCTTGCAGTTAAAACAGAGGAACTCGTAAAAGGACTGATATTAACTAAACGATACCTCAGTAAACGGTGGTTGAAGAACGTTATTCACGGCCTTAGATAATTTACTTAATTTTCATAAAATTGTTTCACAATTAGAGCAAATAGGTGTATAATTTATGTCATAAGCGAGAGGAGAATTCAGCATGACTTACGTTATAGGAGCAGTTGTTGGACTTGCGCTGGGCGGCCTGGTCGGAGCACTGAAAAATCGATTTATATGGGGAACGTATCTGTATAAAGAGAATGAAGACGGTGAAGCAGGAGCGCTTTATGGAAGGATGCTTGCCAGCAACATGACGAATCTCATAACGTTGGTCGTTGCTTTTTTCTTAAGAAATATTCTTCCTTTTGACGGAATAGCCTTTATTATAGGTGTTGCCGTAGCTCTGACTATGATGAATAAAGTTCTTTCAATAGGGCAAAAGAAGAAGGAAGAGAGACGAAGGGGGGCGTGAATGCAGTGATAGAAAGCCTGAACTCCATAGGAATATCCAATGGAATGATAACGAGTACTGTAATAACTGTTCTGCTAGTAGGCATATCTGTTTATGCAGGGAAAAGGATGCAGACAGTACCGTCCGGACTACAGAACTTTATGGAATGGGCAATCGAAAGCCTTTTTAATTTCTTCGAAGGTATAATGGGCAGTAAAGCGTGCAAACAGTACTTCCCGCTGATTGCAACTTTATTTATTTATATTCTGATAGCCAACTATTCCGGATTACTTCCGGGTTCCGGTCACGTAAATGGACTGGATGCACCTACAGGCTCGATAAACTGTACGGCAGCGATGGCGATAATAGTATTTTTCGCAACTCAGATCATCGGTATCAAAGAACACCATGGAGTCAGTTACTTTAAGCATTTGCTCCAGCCGTTTGCATTTCTTTTGCCTCTGATGATCATAGAAGAAATAGTAAGACCTGTCTCGCTTACATTGAGGCTTTATGGCAATATATTTGGAGAACATACCGTGACAGCATCATTCTTTGATTTGGTGCCGATTGGACTTCCTGTAGTAATGCAGGCGCTTAGTGTATTGATGGGTCTTGTACAGGCTTTAGTGTTTTCTCTTCTGGCAGCTATATATATAAAAGAGGCTATACCGGAAGAAGATCATCTTTGATCGTAGCGCATGCTTAGACAAAGATTATATATTTTAAGAATCGAAAGGAGAATTAAAATGGGTGGATTAATAGCAATAGGAGCAGCTTTAGCAATAGGATTAGCAACTATTGGGCCCGGAATCGGCCAGGGTATCGCAGCATCAAAGGCTTTGGAAGGCATGGCAAGACAGCCTGAAGCGGCAGGTATGCTTAGAACAAATATGATACTGTCATTCGCGTTTATGGAATCCCTCAGTATTTACGGACTCCTTATCGCATTCCTGCTGTTCTCTAAGATCTAGGCATCAGGAATTGTTAAGAAGAACGTTGACGGAAGGAAGGCGGGAAAATGGTTGAAGCATTAGGAATCAGTTTGACAGAATTTATATTTTATCTGATCAACTTTCTTATCCTGGTAGGCGCACTGGGCAAGTTCCTGTACAAACCGTTTCTTGAAACGATGGATAACAGAAAGCAATCCATCAAGGACGCCCTTGACAATGCGGAACTCACCAACAGAAGAGCTGACGAGAAGATGCATAACTATAATAAGCGTATCGCCAGAGCTGAAGAAGAGGGCCGTGAAATCGTTAGGGCAGCTAAACAGAAGGCTGATGCTCAGGCAGCTGCGATAGTAGATGAAGCCAACAAAAGAGCATCCGATATTATCGCCAAGGCGGAGCGTGCTGTAGAGCTTGAAAGAGAAAAGGCTATGGACGAAATGCGCCAGGAGATAGCTGCTATCGCAATCTTTGCTGCAGAGAAAATCGTCGAGCAGGAGATTCAGAGAGTTGGGCAGGAAACTATCGTTGATGAAGTTATCAAACAAGCGAGGAATTCGGGATGGCAGAATTAACTATTGATCTGACCTACGGCACTGCGCTGTTTGATGCTGCGTGTGAAGCGGGGAAGAAAGAACAGATTTTAGAAGAGGCGAATCAGGTTCTTGCAATATTTGAGCAGGAACCGGATTTGAGTGCCTTTATAAATTATCCTGCAATTTCTGCGCAGGAGAAGAAAGCTGTTATTAATAATATTTTCGAAGGCAGGATTTGCGATGAGCTGCTGAATTTTATCTATATTCTTATAGATAAAAGAAGAACTATGCATTTTGAGAAAATGATCAAGGTGTATAAGAAGCTTGCGGATAAGGAGAACGGTGTTTCCTACGGAACAGTGTATTCCGTAGAGCCGCTCAGCGTAGAGCATATAGCCGAGCTGGAGCAGGAAGCATCTAAGCTTTTCGCATCAAATGTAAAGCTTGCCAACGAGCTCGATCCCAAACTGATGGGCGGTGTTAAACTGCTTATAGACGGCAGGATGATAGATATGTCTATCAGGAAGAAATTCAGTGACCTGAAGAACAGTATCAGGTTTGATCAGGGAGGAACGAAATGAACTTAAGACCGGAAGAAATAAGTGCTGTTATAAAAGAACAGATAAAGAACTATAAAAATAAAATAGACATTTCCGATTTCGGTACGGTCATTCAGGTGGGAGACGGTATTGCCAGAGTATACGGTCTTGAAAACTGTATGGCATCAGAACTTTTAGAGTTCCCGGGAGAAACTTATGGTATGGCGATGAACCTGGAAGAAGACAATGTCGGTGCCGTAATCCTCGGTTCTGACAGAGAAATCCGTGAAGGCGACATCGTAAAACCTACCGGAACTGTAGTTGAGGTGCCTGTAGGCGAAGATATGCTGGGTCGTGTAGTAAATGCCTTAGGTCAGCCTATCGATGGCAAGGGACCTATCAAAAGCGAAGGCAAGAGACCTATAGAATATCCGGCGCCTGGCGTTTTGCAGAGAAAATCTGTACACCAGCCTTTGCAGACCGGAATCAAGGCTATCGACTCCATGATACCTATCGGAAGAGGACAGAGAGAGCTTATAATCGGAGACAGGCAGACAGGTAAGACTGCTATCGCCGTTGACACTATATTGAACCAGAAGGGTGAAAATGTTATCTGTATCTATGTTGCTATCGGACAGAAGGCATCAACAGTAGCGCAGCTGATGCAGACCCTTGAGAACAAGGGTGCGATGGATTATACCATCATAGTTTCGGCTACAGCATCAGATGTAGCACCTCTGCAGTATATGGCTCCATATGCGGGATGTGCCATCGCTGAGCATTTCATGTATCAGGGTAAGGATGTCCTTATCATTTATGATGACCTTTCCAAGCATGCGGTAGCTTACAGAGCAATGTCACTGCTGCTGAGAAGACCACCCGGAAGAGAAGCTTATCCGGGCGACGTATTCTATCTGCATTCAAGACTTCTTGAAAGAGCAGCGAAGCTCTCTGATGAGCTGGGAGGCGGCTCTATAACAGCCCTTCCTATAATAGAAACTCAGGCAGGTGACGTTTCGGCGTACATCCCTACAAATGTTATCTCCATCACAGACGGACAGATATTCCTTGAAACAGAACTGTTCTTCACAGGACAGAGACCGGCTGTAAACTCTGGTATTTCCGTTTCGAGAGTAGGGGGTAATGCACAGATAAAGGCAATGAAAAAAGTTGCAAGCTCTATTAAGCTTGAACTTGCTCAGTATGCTGAACTTGCCAGCTTCTCACAGTTTGGATCCGACCTTGATGAGGATACTAAACAGAGACTCGAACACGGCAAGGTGCTGCTTGAAATATTGAAGCAGCCACAGTATCAGCCTGTACCTGTAGAACATCAGGTAATGATCATATACGCTGCCATAAATAAATACCTGGCAGATGTAGGCGTTGAAAATATCAAAGCTTTCGAAAAGGGCTTGTATGAGTTTATGGATACTCATCATCCTGAAGTTGGTAAAAACATCAAGGCAACAGGCCAGATGGATGAAGCGACAGAGGAAGCCTTAAAGGAAGGTCTTGAAACATACAAGAAGGAATTTGCTAAGGAATATGCGCTGTAAAATAGCGCGTTAAGAGAGGAGGTGTGAGAATGGCTGTAGAAAGCATGCAGGACATAAAGCGACGAATCAAGAGCGTTACAAGTACTGAGCATATAACAAATGCGATGAAGCTGGTATCGGCAGGTAAGCTGAGAAAGGCTAAAGCCATCTTCGAAAAAACGAATGAAAACTCACACTATATAACTCACATGATAGCAGAAATCTTCAACAGCAGCCCTGAGGATATTCCGCAGGAGTACATCAAGGGAAATCGTGAAGTTAAGACTACATGCTATATCGTCATCACCAGCTGCAGAGGCCTTTGCGGAGGCTTCAACAGTAACATCCTCAAGGAAGCGCAGGCTGACATAGATGCTGACTGGGAAGAACCTGTAATTCTCGCTATCGGAAGCAAGGGTAAGGAGTACTTCGAAAAACGAGGATATAACGTATACGATGACTATCTGGCTCCTCCTGAAAACATATCATTTATGGAATCAAGAGAGATGAGTATTCCGATAATCGAGATGTACAACAAGGGAGAAATCGATGAAGTAGTCCTCATCTACACATCATTTATCAGCACTATGGAACAGGAAGTGAAAAACGTTACATTGTTACCGTTTGAACTTGAGCATGACCCTGATATAATGAAGCACCCTAAACAAGTTGAATATGAACCATCAGTTAAGGAAGTGTTCAACTATCTGGTGCCGAAGTATGTAGAGATGATGATATACGCAGCTGTTGTTGAATCAGCGACATGTGAACATGCAGCAAGAAGAATGGCTATGGAAAACGCCACTGACAATGCGAGAGAAATGCTGGATAAGCTTTCGCTCAATTACAACAGAGCACGTCAGGCTGCCATAACCGATGAAATAATCGAAATCGTTGCCGGATCAGAGGCACAAAAATAGGAGGCGAAAATGAACAAGGGAGTAATACATCAGATAATAGGCCCTGTTATCGACATCAAATTCAAGGAAGAAGAGATGCCGGAGCTTCTCAATGCAGTAGAAATCAAATATGACGATCGCATTATCGTTACTGAAGTTGCACAGCATATCGGAGACGATGTAGCAAGATGTATCGCGCTTTCTTCTACAGACGGATTGAGAAGAGGTATGGAAGCCTTCGATACGGGAGGCGCTATAAGCGTACCTGTAGGAAAAGAAGTTCTGGGAAGAATGTTCAACGTAATAGGAAATCCTATCGATGAGAGAGGCCCTGTAGAAGCGGAGCTTAAGGCTGCGATACATAGAGCAGCACCGAGCTTTGAAGAACAGGATACTTCAGCTCAGATATTCGAAACAGGCATCAAGGTAATTGACCTTATCGCACCGTATACAAGAGGTGGTAAGGTTGGTCTCTTCGGTGGTGCGGGAGTAGGTAAGACAGTACTTATCCAGGAACTGATAAACAATATCGCCAAGGAGCACGGAGGTATATCTGTATTTGCCGGCGTTGGCGAAAGAACAAGAGAAGGTAACGACCTTTACTATGAAATGATAGAATCAGGCGTTATAGATAAAACTGCCATGGTATTCGGACAGATGAATGAACCGCCGGGTGCCAGAATGAGAGTTGCTCTTACAGGACTGACAATGGCAGAACACTTCAGAGATAAGGAAGGACAGGACGTTCTTCTGTTCATAGACAACATCTTCAGATTTACCCAGGCAGGTTCGGAAGTATCGGCTCTGCTGGGACGTGTGCCTTCAGCTGTAGGATATCAGCCTACGCTGGCAACGGAAATGGGCGCTTTGCAGGAAAGAATCACTTCCACAAAGAAAGGTTCCATCACATCCGTACAGGCCGTATACGTTCCTGCGGATGACCTTACAGACCCTGCTCCGGCGACTACATTCGCGCATCTGGATGCGACAACAGTTCTTTCAAGAGCGATATCTTCACTCGGTATTTATCCGGCAGTAGACCCGTTGGAATCAACATCGAGAATCATGGATCCGCTCATCCTGGGAGAAGAGCATTACAACACAGCCAGAGGCGTACAGGAAGTTCTCCAGAGATATAAGGACCTTCAGGACATAATTGCCATCCTCGGTATGGATGAACTGTCGGATTCCGACAAGCTGGTAGTAGCAAGAGCCAGAAAGATCCAGAGATTCCTGTCTCAGCCGTTTAGTGTAGCTGCTCAGTTTACAGGTATGGAGGGTAAATATTTGCCGCTCAAGGAAACAGTAAGAGGCTTCAAGGAAATTCTGGAAGGAAAGCACGACGAAATTCCTGAGCAGATGTTCCTGATGGCAGGCGGTATAGACGAAGTTGTTGCTAAATTTGAAAACAGCAAAAAGTAGGATAAATAGGAGAGTATTATGGCTAACAGCATTAAATTAGAAATAATAACTCCTTCTAAGATGTTTTATCGCGGGTTCGTGGAGCTTGCTATCGTAACCACGCTGGAAGGCGACGAAGGATTCATGTACGGCCATTCATGGGCATGTAAGCTGCTGGATATAGGGGAGCTTTGGATCCAGGAAGAAGGCGCCGATAAAGATGACTTCCGCATAGCAGCCATAAGTGGCGGATTTATCGATGTCAAGGACAGTATCATTATCTATACCGACGCGGTGGAATGGGCTGAAGATATCGATAAGGAAAGAGCTCTTGCAGAGAAAAAAGCTGCAGAAGAATGGCTGGCTGAACATAAAAACGATGGTTCACAGAAAGATATCGATGCGGCAAAGCTTGCTATAACAAAGGCTAATGTCAGAGAGCACGTAGCAGATGGAAGCCATCGTCACGGACGATAAAACATCAAATATGATTATCGTAACAAGGAGTTTACAGTGAACGTTGAAACAAGAACAGCTCTTATAGGAATAATCGTTGAAAACGAGGCATCGGTCGAAAGGCTGAATGCCTTGCTTCATGATTACAGAAATTGCATAATCGGACGTATGGGAGTGCCTCATCCGCATAAGGAAATGTCGATAATAAGCGTAGCGATAGAGGCAGAACAGACCGTTATAAGTGCACTTTCCGGAAAACTAGGTGCCCTCGAAGGCGTGAGCACGAAGACAATATACTCGAAGAATTAGGAGATCCGAATTAGATGGGAACAATTGATATAATAATTGCTCTGGCAAAAATATTTATAATAATGCTGCCGGGATACATAATGAAAAAGATGGGATTGTTGACTAAGCAGCATGCAGAAGGCATGTCATCGCTTATTACCAATATAACATTCCCGTGCCTTATAATCGTATCCATGCAGATGGAATTTTCCATGGAGATCCTAAATAACTGCAAGAACGCGATAATAATCTTCTCGCTGATAATCGCAGTTACCATGCTCCTGGCAAGGCTTGCCAGCAAGAAAGCCAACCTGCCGCCGACACAGTCCGGTATATTTACGTTTATGCTGATGTTCGGTAATACGGGATTCATCGGCTTCCCTGTACTGAGCGGTTTGTTTGGACAAGAAGCGGTCCTTTACGGGGCGCTTTGCGATGCGGTATATAACATTTTCATGTTTACTATCGGTATCGCGATAATCAAGCCTACAGATGAGAAGCGTACGAAAAAAGAAATAATAAGGCAGACAGTCAAGGAAAGTCTCAATCCGTGCTTCTTCGGACTTATCATAGGGCTCGTGCTCTTTATCGGTCAGATAACGCTGCCTGATATCATAGCCGGACCTCTTAATTCCATCGGCAACATCACAAGTCCGCTGGCGATGATCGTTATCGGATCGCATTTAGCCGATATGGATTTCCGTGAGCTTTTCAGAGCGAAGCACGCTTATATAGTATGTCTTCTCAAGCTGATCGTGACACCGCTTATAGGTTTGATCTTCGTTAAGTTGATAATCGGAACAGGAAGCCTCTTAGCATCTGCGATCATCATAGAAGCGGCGATGCCGGTAGCTATGTGTTCGGTAATCTTCTCTGAGCAGTACAAGGCTGATGTAAACTTCGCAGTCAAGGGAGTTATGCTCACTACGGTAATGTGTATCGTGACAATACCTATTTTCGCAATACTCCTGCAGTACATATAAGATAATCAAATTCATTACATAAAAAGACATAAAAAAGACGCCAACTTTAGTTGACGTCTTTTTGAGTTTATGAAAATCTTAGTCTTCGTAATTTCCTCTTTCCTGGTAATGAGTGTGGAGGAGCTGATGTGATCTGCTTCCGCCTGCCATACCAAGATATTCCTTGTAGAGCTTCTTAACTGAAGGGTTGTTATGAGACTTTCTGATGAAAGTGTTTCTGTCTTCTGTGTACAGACCCTTAGCTCTTTCTGCTCTAACGTCTGTCCAGCTTCGTACGTCTGAAAGCTGCAGTGGCTGTCCGCCGCCGTTTACGCATCCGCCAGGGCATGCCATAACTTCGATGAAGTGGAATTCTTCTTCTCCGCTTTCAACCTTTTCCATCAGCTTTCTGGCGTTGCCCAATCCGTGAGCAACAGCAGCTCTGAGAGTCAGATCTCCTGCCTGCACTGTGGCAACCTTTATTCCTTCAAGACCTCTTACAGGTTCGTATTCGATGTTGTCAGCTGAGCTTCCTGTCAGCAGGTCAGCTGCAGTTCTCAGTGCTGCTTCCATAACGCCGCCTGTAGCTCCGAAGATAACGCCGGCACCTGTAGCGCCGCCAAACGGATTGTCGAATGTTGAGTCGCCCAGGTTAGGGAAATCGATACCGATATCGTAGATCATCTTAGCCAGTTCTCTTGTAGTAAGAACTACGTCTACATCTCTGATACCGTCAACTTCCATTTCAGGTCTTGCAGCTTCGAATTTCTTAGCTGTACAAGGCATGATTGATACTACAACAATATCCTTAGGATCGATTTCGTTCTTTTCTGCATAGTATGACTTGAGAATTGAACCGAACATCTGCTGTGGTGATTTACATGATGAAAGGTGATCCAGCATACCAGGGAAGTTGTGTTCACAGAACTTGATCCATCCAGGTGAACATGATGTGATCAGAGGGAGCTTACCGCCGCCTCTTACTCTGTCGATCAGTTCGGCAACTTCTTCCATGATAGTCAGGTCAGCACCTGTATCTGTATCAAATACTTTATCAACGCCCAGCATTCTGAGAGCTGTTACCATCTTACCTGTTACAGGAGTTCCGATCGGCATACCGAAGTCTTCGCCGAGAGCAACTCTTACTGCAGGAGCAGTCTGTACTACTACGTGCTTAGTTGGGTCGTAGATAGCTTCCCAAACCTTATCAACGTCGTCCTTTTCGTGGAGAGCGCCTACAGGGCAGTAGTTGATGCACTGTCCGCAGTTAACACATGGAGTTTCTGAAAGCGGCAGTCCGAACGGTGAACCTACCTGAGTGCTGAAGCCTCTGTTTACCATATCGATAACGCCTACTGTCTGGATATTCTTACAAGCGCTTACGCATCTTCTGCAAAGTATGCACTTGTTAGGGTCTCTTACGATGGATACGCCTACGTCGAGAGGGAGCTTTTTGCTTTCGCCTTCGAATCTTACCATATCTACTGACAGTTTATTAGCTAGTGCCTGCAGTTCGCAGTCCATCCAGCTTCTTGTACAAGTCTGGCAGCTTGCGTTATGGTTGGAAAGGATCAGCTCGAGGTTTACCTTTCTTGCTTCCATTACCTTAGGAGTATGAGTAAATACTTCCATGCCTTCTTTTACAGGGTGTACACAAGCAGCCTGCAGAGCGCTTGAACCCTTTACTTCTACGAGGCACATACGGCAGCAGCCGATTTCGTTTACATCTTTCAGGAAGCAAAGCGTAGGGATGTTGATACCAACTTCTTTAGCGGCTTCCAGGATAGTATAGTTTTCAGGCACATATAATTTGATGCCGTCTATGGTTATGTTTATTTTGTTCATATCTAGCAAGCCTCCTTACTACGCGTTCTTGAGTATGGACTTGAATGGACATTTTTCCATACAAACTCCGCACTTAACGCACTTATCCTGATCGATAACGAATGGAGTGTTCTTGTCTCCGGAAATAGCGCCGGTAGGACAAGCCTTCTTACAGATACCGCATCTTCTGCAGGCATCGATGTCGATAATGAACTTAACCATGGATTTGCACACGCCGGCAGGACATTTCTTGTCTACAACGTGAGCAACATATTCATCTCTGAAGTATTTCATAGTTGAGAGAACAGGGTTTGGTGCACTCTGACCAAGTCCGCAGAGAGCAGAAGCTTTGATGTTCTTAGCCAGGATTTCCAGCTTTTCAAGGTCTTCCATTTCACCCTTACCTTCAGTGATTCTTACGAGAATTTCATGCATTCTCTTAGTACCGATACGACACGGAGGACACTTACCACATGATTCGTCAACTGTGAAGTCGAGGAAGAATCTTGCCAAGTCTACCATACAAGTATCTTCGTCCATTACGATGAGACCGCCGGAACCCATCATTGATCCCAGTTTAGTCAGTGAATCATAGTCGATAGGTGTGTCGAGACAGTCTGCAGGAAGACATCCGCCTGAAGGACCGCCTGTCTGTGCAGCCTTAAATGTTTTGCCGCCCGGGATACCGCCGCCGATATCGTATATGATTTCTCTGAGAGTAGTTCCCATAGGAACTTCAACCAGACCGATGTTATTGATCTTGCCGCCGAGAGCGAATACTTTAGTTCCCTTGGAACCTTCAGTACCGATGCCTCTGAACCAGTCAGCGCCGTTTCTGATGATCTGTGGAATGTTAGCGTAAGTTTCTACGTTGTTAAGAACTGTAGGCTTTTTCCAAAGTCCCTTTTCTGCTGATCTTGGTGGCTTAGGTCTAGGCTCGCCTCTCTTACCTTCGATGGAAGTCATCAGAGCAGAACCTTCGCCGCATACGAATGCGCCTGCGCCGAGCCTTACTTCCAGTTCAAAGTCAAAGCCCTTGCCTAATATATTCTTGCCCAGGAATCCATATTCCTTAGCCTGTTTAATAGCAACGTTAAGTCTCTGTACTGCTACAGGATATTCAGCTCTTACGTATATGTAACCCTGATGTGAACCTACTGCATAACCGTTGATGATCATTGCTTCGATTACTGAATGAGGGTCGCCTTCGAGTATGGATCTATCCATGAATGCGCCCGGGTCGCCTTCGTCAGCGTTACAGATAACGTATTTTTCGTGATCCTGAACGACTGCTGATGATTCCCACTTGCGTCCTGTAGGGAATCCGCCGCCGCCTCTACCTCTGAGGCCTGACTTTTTGATTTCATCGATTACATCGTCAGGTTCGAAGTTATTGAGGACTTTGGCCAGCGCCTGGTAACCATCCAGTGCGATGTAGTCTTCGATTTTTTCAGGGTCTACGATACCGCAGTTGTTAAGTGCGATTCTCTTCTGCATTGAGAAGAATGGAATCTGAGGAAGACGATCCTTGATTTCTTCGTATTCGTTTTCGCCTGCCAAAAGACGCTTAACGATCTGCCCGCCCTTGATATGTGATTCGAAGATTTCTTCCACGTCTTCTACAGCCACCTTAGTGTACATAACGTGCTCAGGGCAGATCATCATGATAGGACCTTCGGCACAAAGTCCGAAGCAACCTGTCTTGATAACCTTTACTTCTTCACCGAGGCCGTGCTTTTTGATCTGTTCTTCGATTTCATCTGCGATTTTAAGTGATCCTGATGAAGCGCAGCCTGCAACTCCGCATACCAGGATGTCTATCTTATGTTTCTCCGGAGAAGGATCCACCAGTCTGTCGAGACGGATCTCCATTGACTGACGTGCATGATCCCTCAATTGAGTGAGTTCTTTTGCATTTTTGATCATGTTTATCTCCTTTTCCTATCTTGCTTCGTAATCGTCCAGAATGCCGTCTACGTCTTCTGCTGTAAGCTTGCCGTAAACTTCATCATTGATGGTAACTACAGGTGCAAGTCCGCAAGCGCCGATGCATCTGCATGCTTCCAGTGAGAACTTACCGTCGTCGGTACATTCTCCAACGTCGATGGAAAGTCTTGTTCTGAACTTGTCGAGAACTTCGTTGGCGCCCTTTACATAGCAGGCTGTTCCCATACATACGTTGATCTGATATTCACCCTTAGGATAGATGGAGAACTGAGCATAAAAGCTTACTACACCGTAAACTTCTGCCAAAGGTATCTCCAGCTTTTCTGCGATAACTCTCTGTACTTCGAGAGGCAGATAACCATATAATTCCTGTGCTTCGTGGAGGACAGGAATCAAAGCCCCGCGAGTATCCTTGTACTTTGCTACTATTTCATCAAGCTTCTGCGCCTTTTCCTGCGCTTCAGCACACATAGTGCACGTGTTACTCATGAGTAACTCCTTTCTTTTTGTTATAACGTTGCTGCATAAATTCCTAATATGTTAAACCTTTAACATTCATAATAATAGAATACATTTTATAAAGATTTATGTCAATAAAAACGGGCATGCAATATGCCCGTTTTAAGTATTAAAGCAAGATTGTACCTTTCGCGAGTATAACTGCTCTCCCGCCCACGCGTATAGACACATTTTTGTTGTCGTTATCGGTGGAAACGGTGAGGGAAGACAGTATTCTTGACGGTCGTTTCATAGCCTCACCCTGAACGAACGAGAACTTGTTTCCGGCCTTCACGATGTCGTTGTAATAGAGGTAGTAAGTCAGCGCTCCGTTTGATGTCCCTGTTGCAGCCTCTTCGTCTATATCGTATAGAGGTGCAAAATTCCTGCAGTGAGCCGTGTCATCGCCGTGAGCATCGAGAGTAAAGGCGTGAACTCCTACTACGTTATATCTCTTGGAAAGCTCGGTGAGACGTGCGAAGTCAGGTGTGATTTCTTCCAGTTCGGATCTTGAGGCTACCGGCATGATTATATCGGGAAGACCTGTAGATATCATCATAGGAAGAAGCTGAATATCTTCATCATAAACATCTTTTTCTTCTATCGGTGAATAGGAAATTCCCATAATATCATAGAGCTCTGCAAGATCGGCAGCTTCTGAAATCGTTCCTATAAATTCCGGAACGGCCATATCCATCATGATAAAATTGTCTTGTATAGATATATTAAGAGTGCCTGCAAGAGTGTGGTTTATATAGTCCACGCCATCCTTAACAAGTCCTGCATCCAGCAGGCAAGAGAAAGATGCTATAGTGGCATGTCCGCAAAGGTCCACTTCGTCGGCAGGAGTAAAATATCTTATTTTAAATTCTTTTTCGGAAAGCTGTTTGATAAATGCTGTCTCCGAATACCTGAGTTCAGCAGCGGTTTTGCGCATAACCTCGGCTTCCGGGAAGTCTTCGCTGTCTTCGAAGATCACTACCCCGGCGGGGTTCCCGCCAAACAGTTCGTCAGTAAATGCATCGGCAATATATAATTTCATGTGCTCACCTCCTATATATCAAATTATAGCTTTAATAGAATAAAATATCAAGAAAGATACTACCCAGGCAAGTATAGTTTGTGTCACAAACATCAGAATACTGCAGGTATAATTTCCGGTTAGTTTTCGCATGGCGATAAGCCCGGCGGGACACGGGGCATAAAGGAGGCAAAATGCCATAAAGCTAAATGCGGATGCCGGGGTAAAAATCGTTCCTGCTCCGCCCAGTACTGCAAAGGTGCTGACAACTGCTTCCTTGGCTGCAAGTCCTGCGATAAGGGCTGTTACGGCACGCCAGTCGTCAAAGCCCAAGGGCTCAAAAGCAGGTGTAAGAAATCTCCCCGTATTTGCCAGGAGGCTGTTTTCGATATTAATTGTGTAATTTAGGTTTTGGTCAAGGTTTTTAAGGAGCCACACAATAGCGGATGCAGCCGGAATCACAGTGAAGGCTTTCTTAAAGAAATCTGTGCAGCAGGCTGTGACGCTACGGATAACGAGAAGCATATCGGGGTGGCGGAAACGCTTGGAATGAGAAGCTGTGCGCTTTGCAGGAAAAAGGCCGAAGGCCTTAAAAAGCGAAGCGAAAACAAAAGCCAGAGCGATTCCAAGAAGGTATATCAGGGCTATGATGAAAAGGGGATGGCTTGGGAAGAAGGTGGTTGAGAGCATGACGTAAATCGGAAGTTTTGCGCTGCAGGACATATAGGGGATGAGAAGAGCGGTAAGATATTGCTGCCGTTTATTGGGGATGCTTTCGCATGTGAGGATGGCGGCGGTAGAACAGCTGAAGCCGGTTATGAAATATGCGAGGCCGCCTCTGATGATCCCGCATTCGCGTAGGAGTGTGATTATGAAGATGGCAGCGGCGATGGTTGGGACGAATGAAAGAACACTTCCGACTCCCGGAAGGATACCATCGATGAAGAGTTTTTCGAAGAAATAGAGGGAAGTCATAAAACGGGCTCCTTAAAACTGGACAAACATAGTACAATAGGTGTATATTATAATAGAATAGGATGAAACCGGAAAAATATGACTCGAAAGGGGAAATTATGGATAGAAATGAAGTTATGGACAAAAAGTCCGAAGTGGCTTTTAGAATAGGGCCTATCAGACCGCCAAGTGAAGCAGAAAGCTTGCTGCTGCAGGTGACTAACGGATGCACATGGAACAAATGCAAGTTCTGCCAGCTGTACAGGGGAACTAAGTTCAAGGCTTACAGTGCAGACAGCATCAGAGCCGACATCGACAACATGGTGATTTTGGCCGACCGTGTCAGAAAATATCAAGATTCTGACGGCAAATGGGATATAGAAGGGTTGAACAGACAGCTTCAGCTTTGCGAAGGCGAAGAGATGCAGTGCTTCTACATGATTGCCAACTGGCTCATAGGCGGTGGCGAGAATGTGTTCCTGCAGGATGGAAACACCACAGTTTTAAGCAGCGGCAGATTGACAGATGTGCTGATTTATTTAAGACAGGCATTTCCTTCGATTAAGAGGATAACTTCTTACGGGCGTGCAGAAAATCTGTCAAAGGTAAGCGCTGAAGAATTCGCAGAACTTAAAGCTGCAGGGCTTGATAGAATACACTCGGGGTTTGAAACCGGCTCAGATGCTGTGCTCAAGAAAATAAATAAAGGCGTTACGGCGGAGCAGGAAATAATCGCAGGTCGTAATGTCAAGGCCGGTGGGATAGAGCTTTCGGTGTACTTCATGCCGGGCGTTGGTGGTAAAGAGCTGACTAAGGAAAATGCAGAAGGGACGGCGGAAGTGATAAACGCAGTAAATCCGGACTTCTTCAGAATAAGGACTGCGTTCATCAAGCCGGGTACAGGACTGTATGAAGATTATCTTAACGGAGACTTCACTCTCTGTAGCGATGACGAAAAGCTTATGGAAATCAGGACGGTCATCGAAAGAGCGCAAGGAATTGACACTAAACTGGTTAGCGACCACATGATAAACCTTCTTCAGAATGTAGAAGGCAGCCTCAAAAACGACAAGGATGAAATGATGGCTGTAATAGATGGATATCTGAGGCTTCCTGAAGAGGAGAAGAAAATGTATCAAGCAGCCAGACGAATGGCAAGGGTTTCGGACCCGACAGATATGAGAAGGCTTTCGCCTTATGATAAGAAAGTGATCAGGCAACTGATGGAAACTTATACTGACCCGTATGAATGGGAAGTAAAGATGAACGAATTGGCCGGACGATATATATAGGGGGTGTCTTTGGTCGGAGTTTCTCTTT
>JAUMXT010000017.1:21982-22247 GCA_030529015.1 Bacillota bacterium
CTAAAGTCGCGTTAAAGTCGATTATCGTGGAAGTTTCGGAATAAAAACTCCCGCTTTTGAGCGACGAGATTGTGTCTTTTTCATAAAAAACAGAAGGCTTGTGGGTCGCGGGGATTTTAGTGATATAAACTCCCTGCAACATGCAGTTTCGCGAGGATTCAAGAAACCGTTGCTTGGCCAATAAGCCCATCACATAAAAACAAAAAGACTTCGCGTCACATGACACGAAGTCTATATTAATTATAACAACTTATTCTCTCTACAT
>JAUMXT010000098.1 GCA_030529015.1 Bacillota bacterium
CGAGGAAATCTTAGATGAGATCCACAGACAGCTTAAGCCTGACCACATTGACACATTTGATAACCGGGCCCTCATCGCAACAGTAGGTGCGGGAATGTCATCAAGAACAGGTGTATCTGCCAGACTCTTTACTGCTTTGGCAGAAGCAGGTGTCAACGTTAGAATGATCGACCAGGGTTCAAGTGAAATGAATATCATCGTTGGTGTTGAAAACAAAGATTTCGAAAAAGCCATTAAGGCTATTTATGAAGCATTCGTATCATAAAGTACGAGGTGAAACGTGTTTATTAACGAATTGATATTAATAGCATATATGCTATGCATCATACTGGGTGGCTCTTCCATCACGATCGCTTTTCTCGGTCGTAACAGAGGCAAAAGAGACTTCAACAAAGCGATCATGCTGTTTGCCGTAGGAATGCTGATTATATGCTTATAGTAGTAACCATGCTGATATGGAACTATTTCTCATACTTCTGGGGCGAAACATCGGTTTACTGGGGAAACAGTGAATTTATAAGAGCGCCACTTGATTTGACCATAATTTTTTGGTTGATCATCACAGTATTCACTTTAATATATGTATATCGCAGAGTGTTCCTGGAAACCTTCACGGAAAGTGTCGAGGCGGAGAATAAAAACGATATTGAAGAGAGAATAAGCGAGGTATGTGCGCAGTTCAAACTTACTCCGAGAGAAAAGGAGCTTGTTGAGCAGATATATGCAGGAAAGAGCAATAGAGAAATTGCAGACATGCTGTTCTTATCCGAAAGTACAATAAAGACCCACATATACAATATCTTCAAAAAAATGGACGTAAAGAGCAGAGTTGGTGTGATTTGCGTGATAAATGGGGATATTGAGGATGGACAAGCAGAATAATAAGTAGTACAATAAATCAAATTTGAAATATAACAGGAGGTAGAAATGGCATACATTTTTGAAGAACCGTCGAGAACATTTAGTGAATATCTGCTGGTACCGGGATATTCTTCAGCTGAGTGCAGAGTGGAAAACGTTTCACTGAAGACACCGGTAGTAAAATTTAAGAAGGGTGAAGAGTCAGCTATCCAGATGAACATCCCTATGGTATCTGCTATCATGCAGGCAGTATCAGGAGACAGACTCGCGATAGCGCTTGCTAAGGAAGGCGGTATCTCATTCATCTACGGATCACAGACTATCGAAAACCAGGTTGAAATGGTTAAGAGAGTTAAGTCACACAAGGCAGGCTTCGTAACAAGCGATGCTAACATCAGACCTGACCAGACACTTGGTGAACTTCTTGAACTTAAAGAAAAAACAGGCCACTCAACTACTGCAGTAACAGAAGACGGAACTGCAGAAGGCAAGATGGTTGGTCTCGTTACAAGCAGAGATTACAGAGTAAGCAGAATGTCACTCGATGAAAAGGTAGCCAATTTCATGACTCCTTTTGAAAAATTAGTATATGCGGAAGAAGGCGTTACTCTCAGCGAAGCCAACGATATCCTTTGGGAACACAAGCTGAACGCACTTCCTATCGTTAGAAAAGACCAGACACTGGCATACTTCGTATTCCGTAAGGACTATGACACTCACAAACAGTATCCGGATGAACTGCTGGATGCAGACAAGAGATACGTTGTTGGTGCAGGTGTAAACACAAGAGACTACGCAGAAAGAATCCCTGCTCTCGTAGAAGCAGGCGCAGACGTGCTTTGCATAGACTCCTCAGAAGGCTTTACAGAATGGCAGAAGCTGACACTGGACTTTGTAAGAGAAAAGTACGGTGACAAGGTTAAAATCGGAGCAGGAAACGTAGTAGACAAAGAAGGCTTCGATTACCTGGCAGACGCAGGTGCTGACTTTATCAAGGTTGGTATCGGCGGCGGATCTATCTGTATCACAAGAGAACAGAAGGGTATCGGTAGAGGACAGGCTTCAGCTGTTATCGAAGTAGCTAAGGCGAGAGATGAATATTATGAAAGAACAGGAGTATACGTACCAATCTGTTCAGACGGCGGTATCGTATATGATTACCATATGACTTTAGCACTGGCAATGGGAGCAGACTTCCTGATGCTGGGAAGATACTTCTCAAGATTTGACGAATCCCCTACAGCTAAGCTGAACGTTAACGGAACTTACGTTAAGGAATACTGGGGCGAAGGTTCAAACAGAGCAAGAAACTGGCAGCGTTACGATATGGGCGGCGACAAGAAACTGTCATTCGAAGAAGGTGTTGACTCATATGTTCCATATGCAGGTCCGCTCAGCGACAACGTTAGACAGTCACTGCAGAAGGTTAAGTCAACAATGTGCAACTGCGGTCTGATGAACATTCCTGATCTTCAGAAGAACGCTAAGATCACACTTGTTTCAGCAACAAGTATCATCGAAGGTGGCGCACACGACGTTATCTTAAGAGATACTTCATCACCTGGAAACAGATAAAATCAATAAAATAGCCTGCGGCTTTATGCAAAGCTGCAGGCTTTCTTTTTTTAGCTGAATCGTTTAGCCGAGGATCATCTTAGTCAGATCCATTGGATCTACGATTTCTCCGTCCTTGTAAACTCTCATGTTTCCGGAAGCGATTTCATCGATAAGGATAACTTCGCCGTCTTCGCTGTATCCGAATTCGAATTTGATATCATACAGGATGAGGCCCTTCTTAGCCAGATCGTCAGCAACGATCTTAGTGATAGCCAGAGTTTGTTCTTTCATGCTGTCATACATTTCAGGAGTCATAACGCCCAGCAGTGCCAGAGCATCCTTAGTTACGAGTGGATCGCCCTTTTCATCATCCTTGAAAGTAGTTTCTACGTAGCCGCCTTCGATAGGAGTGCCATCTTCGATATAAGCACCGTATCTTCTGATGAAGCTTCCTGTAGCAACGTGTCTGCAGATAACTTCGAGACCTTTGCCGAATACTGTAGCAGGCAGAACTTCCATAGTAGCCTTATCGATATCAGCATCTACATAGTGAGTCTTAACTCCGGCTTCCTTAAGAAGCTCGAAGAAGTGGATGGAAGTCTTTAAGTTTTCTCTTCCGATTCCTTCTATTGTCAGACCAACAGCGTTTTCGCCCGGGTCAAATTTACCATCTTTACCTGTGCAGTCATCCTTGAACAGCAGCAGTACATTACCGTTGTCAAGCTTGAACACGTCCTTAGTTTTACCAGTGTAGATCTTTTCCATAAAATCCCTCCATATCTATAGTTATTAATTTTGAATAACAACTCCACCCCAATATTATATATTATTATCGACATAATTGCATTTTTTTTTGTAAAAAAATTGAAAAATATTGCTTTCCGTATTTTGCTAACATAAAATGTATGGTATGGAGCAGCAAACGAACTACAAAAATGTCATCAGAATAATGGGAGCCTTTGTGGCCTGGGTCATGGGATCCGGCTTTGCCACAGGCCAGGAGATATTACAGTTCTTTACTTGTTATGGGTATAAGAGCTTTATTTTAGTTGCGATAAATCTCGTCGGCTTCCTTATTGTCGGACCGGCTATTTTAGAGGCCGCCCAGAAAAACAAGGATAATAAAGATTTCGAGCAGTTCAGCTATTTCTGCGGCAAAAAGGTCGGGACGTTTTATAAGTGGTTCGTTCCTATCAGCTTGTTTGCGGGAATGGTGATTCTGATCTCGGGAGCCGGTGCAACTCTTCAGGAGTATTACGGGCTCAATCATTATGTCGGCGCTCTCGTGATGTCGATCTTGGCCTTCGTCGCTTATGTGGCGGGTTTTCAGAGATTCGTGAAAGTGGTATCCTTAATAGGTCCTACGATCATAGCATTTACGGTTGTTGTCGGTATAATAACTGTGATCCGTGATTTTGACGGTCTTGCCATGGTGAGCGAATACGAATACATAATGGCTGACAGCGAGCCCGTAAGGTTCTGGTGGCTTGCCGGCATCCTTTACATTTCATATAATCTCACGGGGGGTTCGATGTACTATACGGCTCTCGGAAAGAGCGCGGCGACGCGCAAAGAAGCCGTTTACGGAGCGATGCTGGGCACCTTTGCATTGATGCTTGCCATACTTCTTATGAACAGTGCGATACTTTGCAATATTGGGCAGGCCGGAGCTCTTAGCATCCCTACGCTTTACCTTGCCAAGAAGATTTCTTATGTGCTCGGAGCAGTTTTCAGCATTATTCTTATCTGTGGGATTTTTTCTTCGTGCAGTGCCATGCTTTGGACTGTCAGTGAAAAGTTCGTGGTGCAGGGAACGAAGAAGAGTTATGTGTTTGCAGGGTGCGTGAGTATCGGAGCGTTTCTGCTGGGGTTGCTGCCGTTCGCAGAGCTTATAGGTGCGATTTATCCTTATCTCGGATATATAGGGTTGATATATGTTTGTCGCGTGGTTTATACGCGGTTTAAGAAAATGAGAAAAGATGAGAATGGAGGAGAAGAAGAAAATGGCCTCATCTAAAAAAGCTTTGCTGGCTATAATAGGCGTTAATTTCATTTGGGGGCTGGACTTTATTGCTATCGAATACATGATGGAATACGTATCGCCTGCAATATTTACATTGACGAGACTTCTTATTGGTACTGCGATATTGCTGACAATCGTGCTTATTAAAAAAGGCGGGCTTCATGTAAAACGTGAGGATTGGCCGAGAGTCTTCATCAGCGGAGCTGTGGGCATGGCCTTTTACTTCACTGTTGAAAACCTGGGGACAGGGCTTACTTCTGCATCCTTTTCATCATTGATTATGGCGACTGTGCCGATTTTCGGTATGATCGGTGACAGGATATTCTTTGGCAACAAGATAACTGCTCTGAAAGTCGTATGTGTGCTGGCATCTATCGTCGGCGTGTATCTGCTTGTGAGCGGTGAGCCGATGGGAGTTAATATCAAGGGAACTCTCGTGATGCTTGCGGCGGCGCTTTTATGGACGTTCTACATTACTTACGTTAAGCCGCTTTATGATAAGTACGACTTGCTGACGCTCTTGACAGGGCTGTTTGTAGCAGGAACTATAGTGGAAGTTCCGCTGGCCTTGTTTACGCCGGATCCGATGATCAATTTCACTCCTATGGGAGCTGTTGTCACTGTGGGAACTGCACTGCTTTGCATCATAATAGGGGAATTCGGATACGTTTATGCTATCGGGAAGCTTTCGATCACGATGGTATCCATATTCGAAAACGTACTTCCTCTTACTGCAGTTATTTTCTCGCTGATCATATTCGGAACGATGCTTTCGGGTATGCAGCTTGTTGGCGGACTTATAATTATGGCGGCTGTTACGGTGTTGGCCCTCAAAGACGAAAGTTAGAACATTTTTTTGTATAAAAAAGGAAAAAAGTGTGGTAGAATAAAAAGTCGTAGGAAATAATAGATATTAACGGCATAGCCGAAGTATAGAATGGAGGATCATATGTATTTACCAAATAAAAGACCGGATGATATGGAACGTATCACTACACCTGAACTGGCTCAGGCATTTATTGAAGAACAGGTGAAATTAATACAGGAACAGGTGGGAGATAAAAAAGTTCTGCTGGCTTTATCCGGTGGCGTTGACTCTTCCGTAGTGGCAGCACTGCTGATCAAAGCTATCGGCAAGCAGCTGACTTGCGTACACGTTAATCACGGCCTTCTCAGAAAGGGCGAGCCTGAACAGGTAGTGCAGGTGTTCCGTGATGAAATGGACGCTAACCTTGTATACGTTGATGCTATCGATAGATTTTTAGGACTTCTGGAAGATGTTGCAGAGCCTGAAAAGAAGAGAAAGATCATCGGCGCAGAATTCATCAGAGTATTCGAAGAAGAAGCTCGTAAACTGGAAGGAATCGAATTCCTGGCACAGGGAACTATCTATCCTGACATCACAGAGTCAGACGGCGTTAAAGCACATCACAACGTAGGCGGACTTCCTGAAGACATGCAGTTCGAGCTGGTTGAACCTGTAA
>JAUMXT010000099.1 GCA_030529015.1 Bacillota bacterium
TTATGATCGCTACTATGTTAGCGATAGTTTCCATGTTTTTTGTTAAGCCTGACAGTGGCTATGCAGGATATATAGATTATCAGACATTAGCACTTTTGTTCTGCCTTATGATAATAATGTGCAAGCTTCAGAAGATGGGTGTTTTTCATACCATCGGAGTTAAATTGTTGCAGAGAGTAAACGGCAGCAGGCAGCTTTATGCGGCACTGGTACTTCTGTGTTTCTTCTCCAGCATGCTTATCACCAATGATGTGGCTCTTATCACATTTGTGCCTTTTGCGATAACAGTACTTAAGATGGCAGAGTTGGAACACCGTATGATACCTGTAGTTGTGCTTCAGACAGTAGCTGCAAATCTGGGAAGCATGGTTACACCGATAGGAAATCCTCAGAACCTTTATCTTTATGGGCAGTCGGGAATGAGCCTGGGAAGCTTTATAATGCTGATGCTTCCGTATGCCGGTATTGCAGCAGTCATATTTGCTGTTATGATCATGAGGATGAAGAATCATAGCGTAGATACCAACGCGCTTCAGACAATTGATGCACCGAAGATAAACGTTGACAGAGACCTTATTATTTACATGGTTTTATTCCTGGGATGTGTACTGGCTGTAGCGAAGATATTGCCGTGGCAGGTTATGCTTGCCATAGTGGCTGTCTTTGCTATCAAAAATGATGCTGCTATTTTCAAAAAAGTAGATTATTCGCTGCTGCTGACTTTCGTGGCGTTCTTCATATTTATCGGTAATCTGGGCAGAAGTCCGTTCTTCAGTGAAATAATAATGGAAATGATGCAGGGAAACGAAGTGCTTGCCTCCGTGGCAGCAAGTCAGGTGATAAGCAATGTGCCTGCAGCACTGCTTCTTTCGGGATTTACAACTAAATGGAGCATGCTTATCATAGGTACAAATCTGGGAGGTCTCGGAACACTTATAGCATCTATGGCAAGTCTTATTTCATATAAGCAGGTAGCTAAGAATTACCCTGCAGTAAAAGGAAACTATATTAAGCATTTTACGGTTACTAACGTAGGCATACTGGTTGTTATGCTGGGAGCCTTCTGGATAATGGTATAGGAAGGTAAGTAAAATGGTTCTCATAACTTGTGAAAACCTTAAAAAATCATATACGGAAAAGCCACTGATCGACGGAATGGATTTAAGCATCCATGATTCCGATAAGATTGGTCTTGTTGGTGTGAACGGAACAGGGAAAAGCACGCTTCTTAAAATAGTAGCAGGTGCGGTTGAACATGAAGGCGGTAACATCATAAGATCAAGAGAACTTAAGACAGCATATCTGCCTCAAGATCCTGAATACGATGAGAATCTCACAGTCATGGAGCAGGCGATGTTATATCTGCGTAGCAGCGGTAGCGATGCTGAAGAGCACAGATGCAGAGCCATGCTAAACAAGCTGGGGTTTGATACGTATGACCAAAAAATGAACGAACTATCAGGTGGTCAGAGAAAACGAGTAGCCATGGCGGCAGTGCTGACTCAGGAAAGCAATCTGCTGATACTGGACGAGCCGACAAACCATATGGATAGCGATATCATAGAATGGCTTGAAGACTTTCTTAAATCATACAGAGGTGCCATATTCATGATTACTCATGACAGATATTTTCTCGACAGAGTAAGCAACAGAATCATGGAAATCGAAGGCGGGCAGCTTTACAGCTACGATGGAAATTATGACTACTATCTTGAAGCTAAGTCGGCAAGAGAAGAAATGGTATATGCAGCCGAAAGAAAGCGCCTGGCGATATATAAGAAAGAACTGGCGTGGATAAGAAGAGGCGCAAGGGCCAGAACTACTAAAGCAAAGGGCAGGATCCAGCGCTTTGAAGAGTTGGAGGCGGCAAAGCTTACAATAGACGACTCCTCTCTTGATATAAATACAGTAAGCTCAAGACTGGGCAGAAAAATAATAGAACTGAATGATGTGTGTAAGGCGTACGGAGATAAAAATCTCATAACTGATTTTTCGTACACTATATTGAGAAACGACAGAATAGGAATCATAGGGAAAAACGGGTGCGGCAAGTCTACTCTTTTAAAAATGATCGTGGGCGACATTATGCCGGACAGTGGCATTATAGACAAAGGGGAAACAGTTAAGATAGGATACTTTTCCCAGGAAAACGAAGCTCTCGATCACGACAAAAGAATAATCAAATTCGTAGAAGAAATCGCCAGCAGCATCAAAGTCAAGGACGGGACTTTGTCTGCGTCACAGATGCTTGAAAGATTTCTTTTCCCTGCATATATGCACAGCATCAAGGTGGGTGCGCTTTCGGGAGGTGAAAAGCGCAGACTTTACTTGCTCAGCATACTTATGCAGGCCCCTAATGTTTTGATATTCGACGAACCAACTAACGATCTTGACATAGACACTCTTACAGTTCTCGAAGACTATCTGGATGACTTCCCGGGAGCTGTAGTTATTGTTTCTCATGACAGGTACTTTTTAGACAGACTTACAGTAAGGACATTTGCATTTGAAGAAAACGGACATATCGGTCACTATCCGGGAGGATATACAGACTGGTATGAGCAGCATAGAGAAAAGGTGAAACAAAAGGAGTCTTCAGCAAAAAAACAAGCAGTTGAGAGACGCTCTAAACAAAAAAAGCTAAAATTTACCTATCATGAAGCTAAAGAATATGAGACAATAGAAGAAGATATCGCAGAATTAGAAGGGCGCCTTTTGGCACTTGAAACCGAAATGAACAGCTGCGGTGCAGACTTTGGAAGATTGGCAGAGTTGTCAAAACAGAAAGATGAGTTGGATGAAAAACTCATGCAGAAGATGGAACGCTGGGAATACCTTGAAGAACTGTCGGCACGTATAGAGGCCGGAGAAATGGTGGAAGGATAATGGCAAAAATCTTAGTCGTTGAAGACGACAGAAACATGAGGCTGCTGACGGCAGCAAGACTTGAGGATATGTATACTGTTATCTGTGCTTGTGATGGTGTGGAAGCTATGGAATACATCCATAAGGGCGGTATTGATTTGATTATAGCAGATATTATGATGCCGAGAATGGATGGATATGAATTGCTCAAGACCTTGAGAGCGGAAGGTTATACTACACCGTTCCTCATGCTGACTGCCAAGGAAGCTCTTGAGGACAAGCATAAAGGCTTCGCGCTGGGAACTGATGATTATATGACAAAACCGTTTTCAAGTGACGAGCTTGTATGGCGTACTCAGGCACTTCTTCGAAGGGCAGATATAGCACAGAGCAAGAAAATAGAAATCGGCGGTGTTACCGTGGACTCTGCAAAATACGCAGTATATAACGATGCTGAGTATATCGAACTTCCAAAGAAGGAGTTTGAACTGCTCTTCAAATTGTTATCATACCCTGACAGGATATTTTCAAAAGAACAGCTGCTTGACAGTATTTGGGGAATGAATGCAGAGACGGGGGAAGAAACCGTTAAGACGCATATATCACGTATAAGAAACAGACTGAAGAATATCGATGAATTCAGTATCGTAACACTGAAGGGCCTTGGATACAAGGCTGATATCACCAAGGAAGTCAAGTGATGAAAAGAAAGAAGAAAGATAAAGTAACAAGAGAAAAAATCACCAAGAGAACACGGCGTATCTTGCCTCAGCTGCTGATGCAGTCATTTGCCATAGTACTTACGGCAGTTGGCTCGTTTATGCTTATGACATGGATAATCAGAGACTTGCTCGATGTTAAACATATCTATGCTGCAGCCGGACTTGAGCTTGCCGGGATGCTTGGGTTTTTCACTATAGTTCTGGTTCCTATGATAACTGTTCTTTACAGACGAAGATCCAGAGAAGTTCTCACGTTATCGGAGGCCATACAGAAAGTAGCCGCAGGTGATTTCTCGACCAGGATAACCGAATACAAGGGCGCTCAGATGAAGCCTATATACGATGACTTCAACAAGATGTCTGCAGAACTTCAGAGCGTTAAGCTTTTGCGTAACGACTTTATAAACAGTTATTCGCATGAGTTTAAAACTCCTATAGCGTCAATAAACGGGTTCGCATCATTGCTGCTCGAAAAGGACCTGCCTGATGAAGAAAGACAAAAATATCTCAAGATAATAGTTGATGAATCTGCGAGGCTTTCTAACCTGGCGGCAAATACGATTCTTTTGTCTAAGCTTTCCGCTCAGTCGATAGTGTCGGATATAGAAGAATATGACCTGGGAGAACAGCTTAGAGAATGTTCGGTTATACTTGCCGGTAAATGGATGAAGAAGGACCTTGAGTTTGAGGTGGATCTTAACCAGGTTTCATATAACGGAAATAAAGAGATGATGCAGCACATGTGGATCAACCTGCTTGATAATGCTGTAAAGTATACGCCTGAGGGCGGCAAGGTCACAGTTTCTGTTCACGAAGAAAACGGGTATGCCATTGTGAAGATCGAAGACACGGGCGAAGGAATAAGTAAGGATATACAGAAGTATCTCTTTGACCCGTATTTCCAAGGAGATTCTTCTCATTCAAGACAAGGCCTTGGTCTTGGCCTCAGCATAGTGAAGAGAATAGTTGAGCTTTGCAGAGGAACCATAAGCGTGAGGAGTACTGTAGGAAAGGGAAGTATATTTACCGTGATATTGCCAAAAGTAAACTCAAAGTAAATTAATTGTTTGCTTTGATTTACGAACTAAAAACTTGATGCTGATAAGATAATCATATAATAGGAAAACTATGGGTAAAGGGTATCGATAGGAGAAGGTTATATGAACACTTATCAGCATTTTTTAATGAAGAAGCATCCTGTAAGGATGATCGGAGATTTCAGAGAGCTGGTTTACGGTAGTGCAGAAAAATACGGTAAGCTGTCGGCGTTTAAGTTGAGAGAAAAAACGATAACATACGATGAATTCAAGAGAGACTATACAGCTCTTTGTACTGCATTCCTCGAAAAAGGACTCAAAGATGAAAAGATAGCTATCATAGGAGCAAACAGCTACGGATGGATATTGTCTTATCTGGCGGCGGCTACTGTCGGAGTTGCAGTCCCTATTGATAAAGAACTATCTGCTCAAGATATAGATAATTTCGTTGATGCTGCCGACTGCAAGCTTTTGGTTGGAGATGATGCGGCTCTCCGTAAGATTCTTGAACAAAAGGAAGACGACTATATAGAAGTATGCTCAGTAAATGAGGCGAGCAGCCTGTATCTTAAAACCATATATGATTTTATGTGGGAAGGCGGGCAGGCTTACGACAATGGGAATACTGAGATCGACACTATGGTTATAGAGCCGGAAAAACTGCATGTACTGTTGTTCACATCAGGAACTACAGGAAATGCCAAGGGTGTTTGCTTGTCACAGAAAAATATCTGTACCAATATAACTGCGATAGCTTCGATGGTAAAAGTAGATCCATCAAGACATGCGTTGTCGGTGCTTCCTATACATCATACTTATGAATCTACGATCGGTCATCTGCTGCTGCTTTCTGCCGGTGGATGCATATCATATTGCGACGGACTCAGATATGTCGGAAAGAACATTAAGGAATACAGCCCTAGCGTTATAGTTGCTGTTCCGCTGCTTCTTGAGTTCATGCTGAGGACTATAGACAAATCAATCAGAGCAGGTCTTCCTGAAAAATATACGAAAGACCCTGAAATGTCTCTTGTAGATTTGCTAGCCTCTTTGCCTACAATACTAAGGCTTGTAGTTCTGCGCAAGGTTAAGAAGTCTCTTGGCGGAAAGCTTAAGCTGTTGATAGTCGGAGCAGCCGCTATCAAGCCTGAGATAATCGCGGCATTTGAGGCGCTGGGTATAACTACGTATCAGGGATACGGCCTTACTGAAACAGCACCGCTGCTTGCGGGAAATAATGACTTTTATAAGAATATCGAATCTGTAGGACTGCCTATACATGGAGTGG
>JAUMXT010000100.1 GCA_030529015.1 Bacillota bacterium
AGAATCCAAATATCACTACAAGAAGTGAAGGTGAAGAACCTTACAGAAGAGTCATAATAGAGCTGAAAAAATAATTTAAGGGTCCGCAAGTGGTTTGCGGACCTTTTTTCAATTAATGGAGAATGAAGATGGAAGATACTATTGCTGCAGTAGCAACGGCCTACGGTGAAGGTGGAATAGGAATTATAAGAATTAGTGGTGAAAACTCCCTTGATATATTAAAGGAAGTTTTTGTGCCTGCCTCAAATATTGAAGAACCTGTAAACAGAAGAATGACTTACGGCAAAATCGTGGATAAAGATAACGATCAGCTGATAGATGACGTTCTTGCTGTTTACATGAAAGGACCTAAGACGTATACTGCAGAAGATGTAGTTGAAATAAATTGCCATGGCAGTATGGTGTCCTTAAGAAAAACTTTAGCTCTTGTGCTTCGCAAAGGCGCACGTCTGGCAGAGCCGGGGGAATTCACAAAGCGTGCTTTTCTTAACGGAAGACTGGACCTTACTCAGGCAGAAGCAGTAATTGATGTGATCAAAGCCAGGACAGACAAGAGTTTTGATGTTGCTATTTCACAGCTTGAAGGAACACTCTCGGGAGAGGTTTCGACTATAAGAAAAAGGCTTCTTGATCTGCTGGTGGATATCACTGTTAACATCGATTATCCCGACGAAGACATAGAAGAGATAACTTATGATAAACTTGAGAAAAATATATCGTTAATAGGCGAAATGATTGAAAATCTACTATCTACAGCCTCCACAGGACGTATGATAAGAGAAGGAATCAGAGTTGCTATCGTAGGAAAACCTAATGTTGGTAAGTCTTCTCTTATGAACGGACTGCTTCGAGAAACACGTGCTATCGTAACTGAAATTCCGGGAACTACAAGAGATACAATCGAGGAAGCAATCAGTATTAGAAACATCCCTGTTTATCTTGTAGATACTGCAGGAATCAGACAAACCGATGACGTAGTAGAAAAACTTGGAATAGAGAAATCAAAGGAAGCGTTCAACAATGCGGACTTTATAATATTTATCTTAGACGGAAGTGTGCCTCTTTCCGAAGAAGACCTTCAGATTGCCGAATACTTAAATGGCAGGAAGTCAATGGTCCTCGTTAACAAGAGTGACCTGACTCAAGCATTCAAGGTGGAGGAAGTTAAGAAAATTATTCCTGATGCTGAAGTGATCGAGACTTCACTTATCATGGGCGAAGGAATAGACAAGATTGAAGACTATATTGAAAACATGGTTTACGGAGGCGAAGTGGCTCAGCGCGACAGTCTCATGGTAAACAATGTGCGCCATATCGAGCTCTTAAATAAAGGAAGAGATTCTCTCAACGATGCGCTTGCGATGGCTAAGATGAAGGAAGCTCTTGATTTCATAGAAATCGATGTAAAAAATGCTTATGAATTTTTAGGAGAAATAATCGGCGAAACTGTTTCAGATGATATAATAGATGAAGTATTCGCCAGATTTTGTCTCGGCAAATAAGTGAAAGCCATAGGAGGCTATAATTAATGGAAAAATTTTTAATGGGAACATATGATGTAATAGTTGTCGGTGCAGGACATGCAGGTTGTGAAGCCGGACTTGCTGCTGCAAGATTGGGTAAGAAGACTCTTCTACTCAGCATTAATCTTGAAGCAGTTGCCATGATGGCATGCAATCCGTCCATAGGCGGCACAGGTAAGGGGCACCTCGTTCGTGAGATCGATGCACTCGGTGGAGAAATGGGTCTTAATATTGACAAGACTTTCATTCAGAGCAGAATGCTCAACACTGCTAAGGGTCCTGCCGTTCATTCGCTGCGTGCTCAGGCTGACAAGAATCAGTACCATATAGAAATGAAGCGAACTTTGGAAGAAGAACCTATGCTGGACCTGAAGCAAGGTGAAGTCATAGATCTTCTTATTGATGATGCAAAGGTTCACGGTGTCGTTTTAAAAACAGGCGCTATGTATGAAGCAAAGGCTGTTATTCTGGCGACAGGTACTTTCCTGGCCGGAAAGATTTTTATCGGGGACAGTGCTTTTGATAGCGGCCCTAACGGACTGGCACCTTCTATGGAGCTCGCTGATAAATTAAGAGAGCATGGACTTCCGATGAGAAGATTCAAAACAGGAACTCCGGCCAGAGCATTAGCCAAGAGTTTTGATTACGACAAAATGATTCCACAGGAAGGCGATGAAGAAATCGTCCCGTTTTCATTTATGAATGATGATCTTCAGAAGGAACAGGTGAAATGCTGGCTTACATATACTAATGAAGAAACTCATAAAGTAATAAGAGCCAACTTCCATAGATCTGCACTTTTCGGTGGACAGATCGAGGGCGTGGGACCAAGATATTGCCCTTCTATTGAGGATAAGATTAATAGGTTCGCAGATAAAGAAAGACATCAGCTGTTTATTGAACCGGAAGGTCTATATACAGACGAGATGTACATTCAGGGCATGTCATCAAGTCTTCCCGAAGATGTACAGGAACAATTTTATAAAACGATAGAGGGTCTTGAGAATCTCGAGATAGTAAGACCTGCATATGCTATAGAATATGACTGCATCGATCCGCTCGACTTAAAGCTTTCCCTGGAAAACAGACACATTGAAAACCTGTTTTGCGCAGGTCAGTTTAACGGAAGTTCCGGTTATGAAGAAGCTGCAGCACAGGGACTTATGGCAGGAATTAACGCTGTATGTAAGCTAAATGGTCAAAAAAATTTCATTCTCGACAGAAGCGAGGCTTATATTGGCGTTCTAATCGACGATTTAGTGACTAAAGGTACTAATGAACCTTATAGAATAATGACCAGCAGAGCGGAATATAGGCTTGTTCTGAGACAAGACAACGCAGATTTACGTTTAACAGAGCGTGGATATGAGGTTGGACTGGTAAAACAGGACAGATATGACAGATTTCTGGAGAAGAAAAAAGTTGTTGAAGCAGAGACTGAACGACTGAAGAAAAAAGTTGTAAAACCGGAAGAAGCTAACGATTTTCTTAATGAAAGAGGAAGTACGCCGTTAAAAGGTGCAACACCACTTATTGAACTTTTGAAGAGACCGGAAATCACATACGATGCTGCGGCTGCCATAGATAGTGAAAGACCTGAGCTGAGCAGACACCAGAAAACCATGATGGAAGTTCAGATCAAGTATGAAGGATACATCACTAAACAGCAGCAGCAAATCGACAAGTTTAAGAGACTTGAAGATAAGAAACTGGAAGCTGACTTTAATTACGATGAAATCGAAGGGTTAAGAATAGAAGCCAGACAGAAGCTCAATCAATTCAAACCGTTATCAGTAGGACAGGCTTCGAGAATTTCCGGAGTTTCACCTGCAGATATAAATGTACTGCTTGTTTATCTGGAAAAGATGAGAAGAAGAGGTAAATAAAACATAATGGAAAATTTAAGAGATGTTTTTAGAAAACTTCAAATAGACTACTCTCCTTCAAAGGAAGATTTGTTAATGGCTTACATGGAAGAAATCCTGGAGCTGAATCAACACATTAATTTGACGGCCATTACAGACAGAGAAGAATTTATAAAGAAACATTATATTGATTCGCTTCTCTGCGTAGACTCAAATGAATTCAAATCTGCTAAGACAATAATAGATGTAGGAACAGGCGGAGGTTTCCCGGGAATTCCTTTAGCGATAGCATTTCCTGAGAAAAAATTTATTTTGATAGATTCTCTCAATAAGAGAATAAAAATAATAAATGACCTTTGTGCTAAGCTGGGAATTCGTAATGTAGAGGCGATTCATGGCAGAGCGGAGGAACTGGCAAGACGAAAAGATATGAGAGAATGCTTTGATCTCTGCGTATCAAGAGCCGTTGCCAACATGAGCACTCTAAGTGAATACTGTCTGCCTTTTGTTAAAAGGGGCGGTGCGTTTATAGCGTACAAGGGACCTGACTGTGGTGAGGAAGTAGCTGCTGCTGCTAAAGCTATAAAAGTGCTCGGTGGGAAAATAGCAAGAGAAGAATCTCCTTCACTGGAAGGACTTCCGTTTGAGCACAAGCTGATATTCATAATAAAAGAAAATAATACGGGATCGAAATATCCACGTAAGGCGGGAACTCCGTCGAAAGAGCCTATTTCCTAAGGGAAAAGGGCTCTTTTTGTTTTACGATTATCGTTCATTATAATAAGGAAGATGTTAGTATTTAGTCGAAAGGGGTGGGGAAATGTTTGTAAGAAAAACTGCAGATATCCCAATCGACATGATAAGGGCAAATCGTCACCAGCCTAGAAAATCGTTTGGGGAACAGCAACTTATAGAACTGAGAGATTCTATTAAGGAGTATGGCATATTGCAACCTTTGATACTTAAGAAGGAGGAAGGCGGCCGCTATCTTCTCATAGCAGGGGAAAGAAGATTGCGTGCTGCTACTATGGCCGGGCTTTCTAAAGTTCCGGCCATCATAAAGGATGCAACCGAAGAGGAGATTGGGCTTATCGCACTGGTTGAAAATATCCAACGTGAAGACCTGGGATACATAGAAGAAGCCAAGGCCTATAAAAGGCTAATGGAAAAATATGGAATTAACCAGTCGGAGCTAGCTTACCGCTTAGGAAAGAACCAGTCTACGATATCTAATAAGCTGAGGATCCTGGCATTGCCTGACGACATACAAGTAAGACTTGCAGAACATAAGCTTACAGAAAGACACGCCAGAGCCTTGCTTAAGATAGATGATGATAACGGCCGTAGACTTGTAGTCGATAAAGTGATAAAGCATGGGTTCAATGTGCGTCAGACAGAAAAACTTGTCGAGGAGTATCTGGCAGGCAGAGAACTTAGAGAGAAGGAAAAGAATAAGGTTAGGCACATAAGCTATAAACTTTATTTAAACACTTTGCGCAAAGCGTTTAGTGATATGGGATTGCAAGAGAAAGGTGCAACTTTTGAACAGAGAGATGAAGGGGAGAAAATGAGGATAACCATTGTAATTCCAAAGGGTACAGAGGCACCTGCGGATGCATCGTAAACGGGCCCCGGAAGAATAAATCAATAAATGTTCCACGTGGAACATTTATTTTTTTTATAAAAAATATAGTCAAAGCAAGCATGTTATATTATAATGTGTTTCAAGATAAAGTAGTTTAAGAGGAGGAGCAACGTGGGAAAGGCAATAGCAATATTTAATCAAAAGGGTGGCGTAGGTAAAACAACCACTAATATCAATCTGGCAGCATGTCTGGCGTTGAAAGGGAAGAAGGTATTAATATTAGATATCGACCCGCAGGGGAACACTACAAGTGGGGTTGGTATTTCAAAGAGGGATCTTGAAGTTACAACACATGAGATCCTGGTAGAAGATGATTATCATCCGGAAGAAGCGGTAATTCCTACAGGTATAGAAAACTTAGATATTATGCCTGCAAGTGTACAGCTGGCAGGAGCTGAAGTCGAACTTATAGAACTAGCCGGTAGAGAGAGAAGACTTAAGAGAGCGATAGACGCACTCAAAGGAAAGTATGATTATATTTTCGTAGACTGCCCTCCTTCACTGGGTCTGTTGACAATCAACTCACTTACTGCTGTTGATTCAGTGCTGATTCCTATTCAGTGTGAGTTCTATGCTCTTGAAGGAGTTAGCCAGCTGATGAGCACTATAGATATAGTAAAAACTAATCTAAATCCTGATCTTGAAATCGAGGGTGTTATACTTAGCATGTTCGACGGAAGAACAAACCTGTCTATCCAGGTTGTAGAAGAAGTAAAGAGATACTTCAAGGAAAAGGTTTATACTACAGTAATACCTAGAAATGTCAGACTGGCAGAAGCGCCAAGTTACGGTATGCCTGTAATTCAGTATGACCCTAAATCAACAGGTGCG
>JAUMXT010000018.1 GCA_030529015.1 Bacillota bacterium
CCATTCTATAGGATATCCTTACTCAAACCTGAAGGTCTTGATGCACTGTGGAGAATCAAAAAAGTAATGCATCCTGATAATATCAAGGCTATGAGATATGCACTGTTTGACGAAATCCTTTCTGACAAAACAATGGAAGAGATTCTTTCAACACCGCAGCCATATCCATACTATGAGCCGATCGATACTAATAGATATCCTGAAATCACAAACGAGTTCATGGAAAAAGCCTCGGAAATCAATAAGGATATCAAGTATTTCAGAACATTCACGGAAACAGCAGCATCACCTAACGAATTGATCGATAAGACCAAAAACTTATCTGTTTCATTGACTGCAAATCCTATCGACGGAAACAAAAATCCAACAATAGAATCCCGCGAGAATTCGAATAAGAAAGAAAAGGGGTTGTTTAAAGGTATTTTTAGAAAATAAAACATACATAAATTACTTTGCAGCTGCTTACAATTTTGTTGGCAGTTGCTTGTTTTTTATGTAAGTTAAAATATATCTCAAGGAATGATATCAAATCTTTTGCACAAACTTAAACTATAAGTACGATTTTTCATTGACAACCAACATCGTTGTGAATAAAATATAACAGGAGACTCTGCTTTTGTGGAAAGTCTGACAGGGAGGATGCGTCATGGACTGAAAGCGCATCTGAGACGAGTAGTAAGTATGGGAACACTCCGATCGATAAACACAGCTTAATATATTAAAGTGGGTATATCATATATAATATATACCAATGCGGGTGGCACCGCGGGTGAAAGAAATTTTACTCGTCCCAAGAATACCAGATATTTCTTGAGACGAGTTTTTTTATTAGGAGGATTTAGATATGTATAGAACACAATTCTGCAATGATATTTGTGACAAACACATTGACAGCACTGTTCAGCTTGCAGGTTGGGTAGATGTGGTACGTGACCATGGCGGAGTTAAATTCATCGACTTACGTGACTATACCGGCGTGGCGCAGGTCGTAGTACACGATGAAGAATTGCTGAAGAATGTGAATCGTGAAACAGTAATTTCCGTAAGCGGTATCGTTAGAAAACGTGATCCGGAAACAGTAAATGAAAAGATAGATACAGGATATGTAGAGCTTGTTGCTGAGTCTCTGCAGGTACTGGGCAAGAGCCGTAATATGATCCCGTTTGAAGTGAAGACATCACATCAGAGCAAGGACGAGCTGCGTCTCAAGTACAGATACCTTGACCTTAGAAATCCAAGAAACCACGAAAAGCTGGTTATGAGATCTAAGATCATAGGACACATGCGTAAGAAGATGGAAGAAAAGGACTTCCTCGATATGCAGACTCCTATCCTGACAGCCTCATCACCTGAAGGCGCTCGTGACTTCCTGGTACCGAGCCGTAAGCATCCGGGCAAGTTTTATGCATTGCCACAGGCACCACAGCAGTTCAAACAGCTGCTGATGGTATCAGGTTTTGACAAATACTATCAGATCGCACCATGCTTCAGAGACGAAGATGCCAGAGCAGACAGATCACCGGGTGAATTCTATCAGCTGGACTTTGAAATGGCATTTGCTACTCAGGAAGAAGTGCTGGATATCTGCGAAGACGTAATGTATGACACATTCGAGACATTCACAGACAAGAGACTGACACCAAAACCATTCAGACGTATAACATATGCGGAAGCAATGATGAAATACGGCTCAGATAAGCCTGACCTTCGTAACCCGCTGATCATTTGTGACCTTACTGAGTTCTTTGCAGACGTGGAATTCCCCGCATTCAGAGGTAAGCCTGTTCGCGGTATCGTAGCAGACTGTCAGGGTAAATCAAAGAAGTTCTTCGAAGACTCACTCAAGTTCGCGACTTCAGCAGAAGTAGGCCTTGGAGGTCTGGGATATATCACTCTCAAGGACGGAGAATTCTTAGGACCTATCGCTAAGTTCTTAAGCGATGCAAAGAAGGCAGAAATCGTTGAAATCACAGGTGTTAAGGAAGGCGAAACTCTCTTCTTCATCTGCGATGATAAGAAAAACGATACAGAGAAAAAAGCAGGTCACATCCGTACATGGCTGGCAGGAGAAGACCAGCTGGATCTGGTAAAAGACGATGCTTTTGAATTCTGCTTCATCGTAGACTTCCCTATGTTCGAAGTAGACGAAGAAACAGGAGATACTATCTTCACACACAATCCATTCTCAATGCCGCAGGGCGGAATGGAAGCTCTCGAAGGAGACGACCCAACAGAAGTACTGGCATATCAGTACGACCTGGTTTGTAACGGTATCGAGCTGGCATCAGGTGCCGTTCGTAACCACGATATAGACATCATGAAAAAGGCATTCGAAATCGCAGGATATTCAGAAGAAGAACTGAAGTCAAGATTCAATGCTCTCTATACAGCGTTCCAGTATGGTGCACCGCCTCACGCAGGTATGGCACCGGGAATCGACCGTACAGTAATGCTTCTGACAGGAGACGAAAAGATCCTCGAAGTAATCGCATTCCCACTCAACGGTAATGCTCAGGATCTCATGCTTGGTGCTCCAAGTGAAGTAACTAACCAGCAGCTGGAAGACGTTCATCTCTTAGGAAACAGCAGTGCTCTCGCAGCAAGAGGCGGAGCAGCAGGCGGCGGAAGAGCAAGAAGCGAAAAGCGTGCTACATTCTCCAACGCTCAGCAGCTCAATCAGCTTTCCCTGACAGATGAAGAAGAAAACAAGATGCAGGGCATTTTCGAAATCATGAAGGGTCATGAAGAAGGACTCAAAGAAATCGATACAGAAAACGTTGAAGAAATGATATACGTTATGCCTATGTCAAATGTTCTTCGTGAAGATGAACGTAAGCAGCATTTCTCAAGAGAAGACTTGCTTGAAGGCGCTCCTGAACGCAGTGAAGACAGCTGGCAGGTTCCAAGACTGGTAAAGTAGTGAGGTGTATGAAATGAAATATTATGCAGAATATTTAACAGATGCGGGCACTATCGCAGTCGATGATACTCTCCTTGTCAAGGGTGTTCAGGCAGCGGCAGGTTCTCGTATATTAGAAGGATTCAAGCCTTTATTCAGCGCAGAAGCAGTCGACAGACTGGAAGCTGAAGGCTATGTTATCTCCGGCAAAACTCATGTAGGCGAATTTGGCCTGGACCTGGTAGGTGAGTTTTCATATTACGGAGAAAAAGAAGAAACCCTCAAGGGTGCAGCGGCACAGCTTATAGCTGAGGGCGCGGTAAAAGCGGCTCTCGGAGTAGATATGAACGGTGCCACAAGACGTGCGGCGGCTATTTCAGGCGTGGATTTCCTGAAGCCTACTTACGGCACAGTATCAAGACACGGCGTTATTTCCTGCGCAGCTTCAGGTGAGCAGGTAGGCGTTTATGCAAAAGGTGCAGAAGAAACAGCTAAGATCATGAACGTGATCGCAGGTCACGACGAAAAAGACGGAACAAGCATCAAGAAGGAATATACTTTCGCAGCAGACGAAGATGTAAAGGGCAAGCGTGTTTGCATCATCAAGGAATTGGTGGAAAAGGCAGACGAAGAGGTTCAAGCTAAGATCGCTGCTTACGCAGAAGCACTGAAAAAATGCGGAGCAGAAGTTGAAGAAGTTTCATTTGACCTTTGCGATGCGGCCAATACTACATGGCAGATCCTGATGACTGCCGAAACATGCAACAACGTATCACGTTATGACGGCGTTAAATACGGACATCGCGCATCAGGATACAAGAATATTGACGAACTGTACGTGAAGACAAGAACAGAAGGCTTCAACTTCCTGACAAAGTCAGTTATCCTGTACGGTTCAGACGCGTTATCAAAGCACAGATATGACGACTGCTACGGCAAGGCACTCAAAGTGCGCCGCGTAGTGGCTGACAGATTCGCAGAGCTTATGGCAGGATACGATGCGGCACTCATGCCGGCAACAAGCAAAATGTCATACAGCGCATATGATATCAGTGAAGCTTTTGAAACTGTGTTCAAAGAAAGCGTATTCACAAGCATAGCTAACCTTATAGGAACTCCTGCCCTTGTCAGCGGAGGAGTACAACTTATGGGTAAGCAGTTTGACGAAAATATATTATTAAGCATTGCAGGTGCGCTTGAAAAGGAGGGTGAATAATCATGAAATATGAATTGGTCATCGGACTTGAAACACATGTAGAACTCAACACTGAGTCTAAGATATTCTGTTCATGCGGCGGACATTCAGCTTCACAGGAACCTAATGACTGCGTATGTCCTGCATGCAGCGGCATGCCGGGAATGCTGCCTGTAATGAACAAGCACGTAGTAGAGCTGGCCGCAACAGCAGGCCTGCTGCTCAATTGTGAAATCAGCAGATATACTACATTTGATAAGAAGAATTACTATTACCCTGACCTTCCTTGTGCATATCAGATCACACAGCTGAATCACCCGATCTGCACTAACGGACTTGTAAAGCTCAAGACATCAGAAGGTGAAAGGGATATTCGCATCAAGCAGATCCATATGGAAGAAGACGCAGGTAAGCTTGTTCACGTGGGAAAGGCTTCTTACGTAGACTTTAACCGTACCAGCGTTCCACTGATCGAAATCGTAACTCAGCCCGACTTCCGCAGTGCTGAAGAAGTAATCGTTTACCTCAACAAGCTCAAGACAATGTTCCGTGCAGGCGGTATTTCAGACTGCGAACTTGGAACTATGAGATGTGACGTGAACATTTCGGTGCGCCCTGAAGGAAGCAGTGAATACGGCGTAAGAAGTGAAATCAAAAACATGACTTCATTCGAATCCATCGAAAGAGCGATTCGTTACGAAGCTCAGAGACATATGGATGCCATCGAATTTGAAACAGAAGAGCTGGTACAGGAAACAAGACGTTTTGACGATGCCAGCGGCAAGACTTTCGCGATGCGTAACAAGGAAACTGAAGCAGATTACCGTTACTTCCCTGATGCTAACCTGATGCCTATCATCATCGACGATGAATGGTTCGAAGAGATCAAGGCAAACATGCCTGCGGCAATAGATGAAAAGGCAGACAACTACAGAGCAGCGGGAATTTCCGAAAAGGAAATCGAAATGATCATCGATAATCACAACGTCAGCACTCTTCTCGATGCTGTAGTGGCAATGGGTTGTGATGCAAAGAGCACAGCAGGCTGGATCCTTACAGAATGCGCAGGCGTACTTCGTAAGAACGGCAAGCTGATCAAGGATCTTGATATCGCGGCCGAAAAGCTGGCAGCTATCATCAAGCTGGTAGACAGCGGTGAAATCAACAGAATGAACGGTAGAAAGACTCTGACAGCAGTGTTGGAAGAAGACGTTGATCCTGCAGCTTACATTAAGGAAAACGGTTTTGACAAGAAGGTAGATACAGCAACTATTGAAGCTATCATGGATAAAGTTTTAGCTGAAAACACTCAGGCGCTGGAAGACTTCAGAAACGGTAAAGTCAAGGCTAAGCAGGCTCTGTTCGGTGCATGCATGAGAGAGCTGAAGGGCATAGGAGATCCGGCTGTTATCAGAGAAATGCTGGACAAAAAGCTCGGCTGAGAACTTTGAAAGTAATAAACAAAGGTCCTATGGGATATTTCCCACAGGACCTTTTCGCAAATCATGAAAGGTACTATGAATATGAAGAAACAAAGAAATGAAATGCTGTTTATGATATTATGTGCAGTTGTGCTGGTGGTGGCTTGTGCATATATGTTGATTGGCGGCAGGGAGAGTGCACCTAAAGTTGAAGAGAACACATTCGATGTGACAGTATCTTATAAGCATGATGGTGAACAAAAGACAGTAACCGAGAAGTACGGCTGTTACTATATCGGTGACGGACAGTGGGAAGGATATTTCGAGAGCAGCGGCGGCAACCAGTGTGCGTACATTGAAGAAGAAAACGGAGATGTATGGAACATAGAGGTAGACGCTGAGGCCGGATATTTTATGGGCGACGAAAACTACGCGGGTGTTTATGATGAAGGATTCCCGACTCCTACGATAACATATTTTGATGTCGAAACAGGTGAAGAAACAAGCGGTCTCACAGTGCTTAAAGAACACGATGCCAGAATCCTCGGATGTGAGTATCCCGAACCTATTGAAAACGAATACAGCGACGGGGGCATTGCTATAGACGGACCGGGATCGATAGTACTGACAGTGTTGGCCCTGGTGATACTTGCATTATCGCTGATAATGATAAGAAAGAGAGAAGATGTTATATATTCAGATACCGACAAGATATCTACAGTGTTCAACTATGTTGTTGGAATTATCGGAGTTCCGGCGATCGCACTGCTTTGTTACGAATGGGATATGCTGGAGGATGGCAGCTTGGCAATGACACTTGTTCATCTTCTTGCTCCTGCGACTGTAATTGGCGTATGTGCATCAATTATATTGAGAAGAAAAGGCCAGGCGAAGGCCGGCATGATGGTGCAATTCATAGTGCCTGTCATTTTCCTTGCAGCCATATTGCTTGGAGCATTTGTCGGCATGCTGCCTCATTCTTTGGCACTGCCTATAGGTATAATAGCAGGCGTACTTATCGCATGGTTTTCAAAGGGCAGTCCTGCTGCTGAACCAAGTTCTCTCGATAGAATTTGTAAAGCGATAAATATTTTCCTGGTGCCTGTGTATGCTCTCGCATCTCTCATACCGATGTTTCTCGGGGCGATCACCTATGCTACTCCTGATGCAGGCGGACTTCAGGAAGCTATGGCTATGATCATATCGCTGGTTATTGCAGGTGCGCCTATATACTGCGGAATAACCTTAGGGCTTTCCGTATCTTTCAGAAAGAAGGGAAAGAGCAAGGCTGCTTTTATAATACAGTTTGCAGGGTTTGTATTTATAATTCTTACGATAGGAATAAGCTTATTAACCGATAATATTTCCTGGATCAGCACTACTATAAACTGATGATGAGGAGCTCAATGAAAATGAATGTTTTCAAGAAGTTGGTTATTATTGTTGTTTTGGTAGCGATGATGCTGCCGCTTTTTACGGGCTGCGGAAGCAACAATGAGAAACGGTACAATACAATTGAAGATTTCGAACATGCAAGGGTCGGAGTAATGACGGGCTCTTCTTTTGATACTCTTGCTAAGGAATACCTTCCTGAGGCAGAGCGAGTATATTTTATGATCGCTACAGACCTGATCCTTAATTTGGAACAAGGTAAGATCGACGGAATCCTTATGGACAAAGGTTATTATACTCCTATGGTATGGGAAGACGAAGGCTTGTCTTATATAGAAGCGGATATGCCGAATACAGAATATGCGATAGCATTTCCTAAATCCTCTGACTCGGATGTTCTTGCGGAACAAGTAAATGAATTTATTAAGGATCAAGGTAAGTCGGGATGGCTAAAAGAATTGGAAGATAAATGGATTTCTGACGAAGAGCCTGACTTTATACCGGATACAGACAGCCTTACAGGTGAAAACGGGACAATCAAAGTAGCTACTACTTCACAGTTCAAACCATATGACTATTTAAAAGACGGTAAGTTAACAGGTATGGAAATAGAATTCATTGTGCGCTTTGCAGAAGAATACGGTTATGATCTGGAACTTGACCCTATGGATTTCAGTGCGATTTTACCTAGTATTGCTGCCGGTCGCTATGATATGGCGATTTCGAATATTACTGTGACAGAAGAACGCGCAGAAAGCGTGCGCTTTTCAGACCCTTATTACAAAAGCCCAATAATAATGGCTGTACTGAGCGATTCGACAGGGGGACAGCAGCTTGGATTTGGTGAGAGGATAGTAGAAGGTTTTAGCAAGACCTTTATCCGCGAAGACAGATGGAAGCTTATTGTCGATGGTATCGGCGTAACTATGCTGATAAGTTTGTGTGCGGTACTTCTGGGGACTTTGCTGGGCTTTGGCATTTATATGGTAACTTGCATGAATGTTAAGGGCGTTCGTGTTGTTTCGGAAGCTATAGCTAAGGTTTATACGAGGATAATCGAAGGAACCCCGGTCGTTGTAGTCTTAATGGTATTGTTTTATGTTGTGTTCGGATCGGTCAAGGACATAAGCGGTGTGGCTGTCGCAATTCTCGGGTTTTCCTTGATATTCGGTGCGTTTGTGTATTCGCATATGAAGGTGTCTGTTGGTAGTGTGGACATAGGACAAGCCGAGGCGGCTTATGCCCTGGGATACACGAAAAATAAGGCTTATACGCGTATCATATTACCTCAGGCAATGAGCATTTTTATGCCGACATATTGCAGTCATGCAGTAGAATTGATCAAGGGAACTGCGATAGTGGGATATATAGCGGTAAATGACCTGACTAAGGTGGGGGACATTATACGAAGCAATACATACGAGGCGTTTTTCCCTCTCGTATCGGTTGCGATAATATACTTCCTTTTGACATGGATAATATCATTGCTTTTAAGACGCGTGAAGGTGCGCTTTGAACCTAAGCGACGCAGCAACGATACTATACTGAAGGGGGTGAAGAGATGATAAGAATTGAGCATTTAAGAAAAGAATATCCCAGTGTAGTTCCGCTTAAGGATGTAAATGTGGAGATCCATAAGGGTGATATCATTTCTGTTATAGGACCTTCAGGAACAGGTAAATCAACCTTGATAAGATGTATCAATATGCTGGAACAGCCTTCAGGGGGCAAGATATTTGTCGGTGATGAGGAAATAACGGCGGCAGAATGTAATGTGGCTGATGTTCGAAAGAAAATGGGGATGGTTTTCCAGCAATTCAATCTCTTTCCGCATCTTACTGTTATCGAGAATCTCATGATAGCTCCGATGGACATCCTGGGAAAATCAAAACAGGAAGCGTACGATAAGGGCATGGAACTTTTGCATAAAGTGGGCCTTGCCGACAAGGCGCTTGATTATCCTGACAGTTTGTCAGGCGGACAGAAACAGAGAGTGGCCATAGCCAGAACTCTTGCCATGGAGCCTGAAATCATATTGTTTGACGAGCCTACATCTGCACTGGACCCTACTATGATAGGTGAAGTACAGGCGGTAATCAGAGAGCTTGCCAAGCAGGAAACGACTATGATAATCGTTACTCATGAAATGAAATTTGCTAAAGAAATCTGTAATCGTGTGTTTTATATGGATCAAGGAGAAATCTATGAGGACGGTCCTCCTGAGCAGATTTTCGACAATCCGCAAAGGGAACTTACTCGAAGGTTCGTAAGCAGATTGAAAGTGCTCGAATACAGTATCAAATCAAGAGGATTTGACTTTATCGGATTCAATACGTTGCTCGAGGAATTCGGCAGAAAAAACAGGATAGCGCAGAAAACCATTTATAATTTGCAGTCATATTTCGAGGAAATGTGCATGCAATTGATACTTCCAAGGCTTGATGATCCGTTTGAAATCAAGGTGGATATCGAGTATTCGGAAGAAAAAGAAGCGGCAACTATAGACATCAGATACAGCGGGGAGCCATTTGACCCGATGAATACCGACAGAGCCATTTCCAAGGCAATGGCGCAAAACGCCGCACATGACATTTTATACAGCGTTACGGAGTCCGATGAATTGAGAAATAAGGTTGTTGCTGTATGCAATTCCACCACAAATAAGTAACCAAAAGACAGCTAATTAAAAATCGTATACATTTATGCAATCTATGGACTTTAGAATATATGTATGGTAGAATTTACGGGCGTAAGTTTAAAAAACATACGCTGAAAATCGTTATAAAATCATTAATTTAAAGGAGAATTTATATTATGTTTGATGCAATCAACACAGTAGTTGGTGCCATCAGTGGCGTTCTCTATCAGCCATGGTGCGTGCCTTTGATCCTGCTGGCAGGCGGTATCATCCTGACAATTCGTTCCAAGTTCATCCAGGGACGTCTGTTCACAGAATCATTTAAGGTTGTTATGGAAAAGCCAAAGACAGAAGGCGGAATTTCTTCCTTCGGAGCTCTGATGGTTTCCACAGCTTCAAGAGTTGGTACAGGTAACATCATCGGTGTTACTTCCGCTATCGCTATCGGTGGTCCCGGAGCTCTGTTCTGGATGTGGATCACTGCTATCATCGGTGGAGCTTCCGCATTCGTGGAATCAACTCTGGCTCAGATCTACAAGAAGAAGGATAAAGACGGATCATCATTCGGAGGTCCTGCATATTACATGGCAGATGCTCTCGGACAGAGATGGCTCGGTGTTATCTTCTCAGTTATCATTATCCTTACATATGCAGTAGGATATAACATGCTGGCTGCTTACAACCTGCAGTCAACTTTCAAAGCATTTGACTTCTACAGCAATGCTACACCAATCATCATCGGTATCATTCTGGCAGTTCTGTTCGGAATTATCGTTATCGGCGGTGCTAAGAGACTGATCAACGTAACAGGCGTTATGGTTCCTATCATGGGTCTTATCTACGTTGTAGTAGCACTGATCGTACTGGTAATCAACATTGAAAACATTCCTGCAATGTTTAAGGCGATCTTCCAGAGCGCATTTGACTTCAAGTCAATCTTCGGTGGATTCGCAGGTTCATGTATCATGAACGGTATCAAGAGAGGTCTGTACTCCAACGAAGCCGGTATGGGTTCTGCTCCTAATGCAGCTGCTAAGGCAGACGTATCCCATCCTGCTAAGCAGGGTCTGGTTCAGATGCTGTCAGTATTCCTTGACACTCTGCTGATCTGTACTGCTACAGGTTTCATGGTACTGTCATCAGGTATCGGTGTAACTGAAGAAATGATGGCTGACTCAGCTCTGTACGTTCAGGCTGCTATGGGAGAATCACTTGGTGCATTCGGCCCTATCTTCATCGCTGTTGCTATGTCACTGTTCGCATTCACAACTCTGATCGGTAACTACTCATACTGTGAAGGTTGTCTGAACTTCATCGCAGGCAAGCAGGTAAGCAAGTCTTCAGTTCTGGTATTCAGACTGATCGCTACAGCTCTGGTATTCGTAGGAACTATTGCTACAGCTTCAATGGTATGGAATATCGCAGATATGCTGCAGGGCTTCATGGTAGTAATCAATATCCCTGTAATCCTGATCCTTATGAAGCCGGCTATGAAGGCTCTGGACGATTACTGTAAGCAGAAGAAGGAAGGCAAAGACCCTACATTCATTGCTAAAGAAGCGGGTGTTGATGATTCTAAGCTGGAATTCTGGAAATAGTATATTTTAAAACAAGAGGATGATATGACAGAATTAAATAAAATGGAAACTAAACCATTGTTGCCATTGATATTCAACATGTCACTGCCTCCACTGTTTTCGATGTTTTTGCAGTTCACGTATAATTTCGTGGACTGCATTTTCGTATCATGGATAAGTGAAGACGCACTGACTGCAGTATCACTTTCGTTCCCGCTGACTACATTGATGCTGGCGTTTTCCATCGGCACAGGCGTAGGTATAAACGTACTTATAGCCAGAAGATTGGGAGAGAAGAACCAAGACGGTGCAGACAGCGTGGTGACTAACGGATTGATACTGTCTACTGCATTCGGTATAGTGCTCAATATCATAGTATTAATTATATTGAAACCGTACTTCAATGCATTCATAGATGATCCTGAAATCTATGATCTGTGCATACAGTACATGACTATTTCGGCATTCTTCCAAGTGCCGAATATGGTTCACATCGCTATCCAAAAGATAATACAAGGCACAGGAAACATGTTGGCGCCTATGGCATTTCAAATAGCAGGAGTGGTAGTCAACTTCATATTCGACCCGCTGCTGATTTTTGGCATAGGACCTTTCCCTGAAATGGGAATAAAGGGAGCGGCCGTTTCGTCTATCATGGGATATTCGTTTTCCATGTTATGGGCGTTTTACGTGCTGATCTTTACTAAACAAAAAGTAAAAATCAAGACGAAGGGTTTTCGTCTTGATTTACAGATTTTCAAAGATATCTTTGCACTGGGCATGCCTTCATTTATCATGAACGCCCTGGGTGCCTTTATGGTGACCTTTGCGAATATATTCTTGATTGCCTATTCGACTACTGCGGTAGCGTTTTTCGGAGCATATTTCAAAGCGCAGCAGCTGGTGGTAATGACAGTGAACGGACTTATTCAGGGCTGCATTCCGATAATGAGTTTCAACTTCGGAGCGAAGAACAAGGAGCGACTTCAGGCGGCATTTCGCTACGGTACCATCATAGCGATGGTGATGATGGGAGCGGGAGCTCTGATTCTCTGTGCTTTCCCTGTTCAGATCCTTAAGATATTTATGGCTTCGGATGCCATGATTGAACTGGGCGTTCCGGCACTGAGGATAATGGCGACCAGCTATATATTCAACGGATTTGCGACTATGGTTGCATCATATATGCAGTCGATCGGTAAGATTAGATACAGCATATTCATTAACTTGATGAGGCAGCTTATTGCGCTGCTTGCCTGCATGTGGGCATTCACGAAGATTATGGGCATGGCAGGAGTATGGGTAGCTTTCCCTGTGGCGGAAATCATCACGTGCATATGCTGCTTGGTTATTCTTAAATCTGTGCGCAAATATCTCTAATAGCAGTTCTCGCAGATGAATAAGCGAACTGCAGATTATAACCGCCGGTTATTCCGTCCACGTCCAGAGCTTCGCCTATGGCATAAAGTCCCGGGTGTCTTTTAAATCCAAAGGTCGCAGTGTCGATCTGTTTAAGGTCTATGCCACCACTTGTAGCCATAGCCTTGTTAAAACCTGATACAGAATTAATAATGAATTCCTCGCCTGTCAGAGCACGGGCGAGGTTTTTTAATGCTTCGCCGTGGCGAGCAGCGAACAGCTGGCAGAATCTCTTAGGCAGATCGAATTCAGCTGCCATGATGTTGGCAGGGCTTCCTTTAGCTCCATGAAAGGCTTGTTTGAGCTTATCCAGTACCTTCTCATAGTTTAAAGGATACAGGTAATTGATCTTCAACTTTTCTCCCTGCACTGCATGCTTAGATATGTTTATTACTGCAGGCCCCGATAGGTCCTTATGTGTAAAGAGCAGGTCTTCGCATGTTTCGGCTTTCTTCTTATCGGATTTATCCCATATGGATGTTTGTACTTTTTCGAACGAAATGCCGGAAAGCTCTGAATACGGATATTCATTGACTTGTATAGGTGCAAGTGACGGCTTCAGTTCTGTAATCTCGATATCAAGACAGCTGCGCAGCACGTTGAAGAACGAGCCGTCTGAACCTGTAGTCGGATATGAGCAGCCGCCTGTAGCGATGATGACATTGCGTGCTTTATAGACTGTATTGTCACAGGAAATTTGCCATAAGCCTTCTGCTAATTCGACTCCTGTAACTTCAGATTCGCATTTTAATTCAAAACCGTTCTTTTTAGCTCTTCTGAGGAGCATGTAAAGAACGTCATGGGCGTCTAGAGAAACAGGGAAAACTTTGCCGTCTTCACGCGTAAAGACTTCTACGCCATTACTGCTTAAAAAGTCCATCAGCTCAAGGTTATTATGTTTATATAGGCAGCTTCTGATAGTTTTGCCTTTATCACCATAACAACTGACGAAGTCCTTTATTGAACCGGCATGAGTGATGTTACACTGTCCGCTACCGCTCATAAGAAGCTTCGTTCCGGGGCGGGATGTCTTCTCTAAAATAAGGCCGTTTAGCGGCGAGCTTTTCGCAGCAGCAAACAGGCCGGAGGCACCTGCGCCTATAATTATGACATCATATATTTTGTTGTCAGCATTATTGATCTTTTCCATATCCCTATGATAAACGAAAATCGTTTAAAATGCACTAAAAATAGGATATACTTAAGGAAATGAAACGGAGAGGATATTAACAAATGTATACTATTGAACGTCATGAGGCTGTGGTCTCTGTCGAACATTATTTAGAAGAATATGTCGATGTGGAAACTTTTCTGGAGGCATGTAAACAATGTCCGAATTATGAAGCTAAATGGTCATGCCCTTCATATGATTTCGATGTTATAGAATATTGGAAGAAATACAGCGTTTTAGAACTGGTGGCTGTGAAAATCATGCCGGACGAATCGCTTGTCGGCAAGAAGATGACTCCACAGCAGCAGAAGGAAATATACGAAAATATTATCGGAGAAGTAAAAGCTAAGCTGACGGAGGAACTTTACAAGAGAGAGGAAGAAGTACCGGGAAGCATCAGCCTTTCTGCCGGAAGCTGTGCGCTTTGCAAGGGCAGCTTCGAAAATCAAGAAGGGGACTGCGCCCGTATTATTGGCGAGCCGTGCCGTTATCCTGAGAAAATGCGTTACTCCATCGAATCGCTGGGCGGAAATGTGGGGACCACATGCAGTCGTTTGATGGAAATCGAGCTCGAATGGATAGAAGAAGGCAGGATGCCGTCATATTTCGTTCTGGTATGCGGGCTTTTGAGACCATAAAAGTGTAAACAGAAGCGGTAGAGTGGATAAAATCATTATGGGATGAAAAAAAGCCAATCGAGGAGACGGGGCGAAGGATTTTAAGGTGTAAAGGCAGTGATAATTAGAAAAAAACGGGGATATTTGTGGTCTTGACGGGCCGGATTGGTTTTTTTATCTTTATTTAAGATTTAGCCAATAAAACATGGGGAAAAATGGGATAAAAATGAAAAACTAAACAAAAAACCACCCCAGGATTAAAAAAGCAGGAATATCATCTTAAAATCGAAGAAAACCAAGTAAACGTAAGCAATAATAATATAAACAGAAGTGATAGATTGGACAAAATTATTATGGAACGAAAAAAAGCTAACAAAAATATAATAATTAATGAAATCAAATCGTTCATTGCTGAAGAAAACGCGAAATCAGGGCTTTGGCAGGAACCGATAGTGGGATTTGCCGGCGTTGGGAGCGAATACATAAGAAGGTTAAGGGAAGTAGTGCATCCTGAGCATCAGATGCCGGAGGAGGTGCTCGCAAATGCCAAGGTGGTCATCGCATATTTCGTTCCTTTTGATGAGAAGGTGGCTGATTCGAATATCGGTGCTCCGGGCAGCACTGCGCCGTCAGGCACTACATCGGGCGACCTGGCGTCTCCGCAGTGGGCTGAAAGCTATGAAGTGACTAACGCCATGTTTGGGAGACTCAACAAGCGGATAATAGAGAAGATAAAGAGCCTGGGATTTGATGCGGCGACAGCACCGGAGGCGGAGGTGTTTTACAGAGACGAAGTGATGAGCCATTGGTCCTTCAGACATCTGGCTTATGCAGCGGGACTTGGGACATTCGGACTTAACAATATGCTGATAACAGAAAAGGGCTGCAGCGGCAGATACAATACGATCGTAACGGATATGGATGTTGAACCTGACGAACCGCTTACAGAAGAGGCGTGTTTATATAAGAGGGATGGCAGTTGCGGCATTTGTATGATAAAATGTCCAGCAGGAGCAATAACGGAAAACGGCTTCGACAGACATAAATGCTACGAGCAGTGTCTTAAGAATGCAGAGATATACACGGGCTTCGGAAGCTCATATACAGGTGGTGCGGATAATAGTGAAGCAGCCGATATCGGATCTGAAGTTTGCGGTAAATGTATCGCAGGCATGCCGTGTACGCATAAACGGCCGTAACGGTGGCCGTAATAATCGGCCGTAACAATCGGACATAATGAAAGGACAAAAATAAATGAAATTAAACAAGATTTTAGAGAGAACAGAATACGAACTGCTTCAGGGCAGTATAGATACAGAGGTCGTTGATATAATTTATGACTCAAGAAAAATAACAGAAGAAACTATGTTTGTCTGCATGGTGGGAGCTGTTACAGACGGTCATAAATATATTCCGGATGCGATCGAAAAGGGCGCATCAGTTATAGTAGTAGAACGCGACGAAGAGGCGGAACAGATCCCTGAAAGTATTACAGTTATCAAAGTTTCGTCAGCAAGACGTGCACTGGCACTAATGTCTGCCGCATATTTTGGATATCCTGCAGATAAGCTTACGACTATAGGCCTTACAGGAACTAAGGGCAAGACTACGACAACATATATAATCCGTGACGTTTTGGCACAGGCAGGCAAGAAAGCAGGTCTCATAGGAACTATCGCGATCGTGTACGGAGACGAGTTTATTCCTGCCAAAAACACTACGCCTGAATCTTACGAGATTCATAAACACATGGCCAAGATGGTTAATGCCGGATGTGAATACGTAGTAATGGAAGTATCATCACAGGGCTTCAAGCTGGACAGAACGGCAGGAATAGTATTTGACTACGGCGTATTTACCAACATGTCTCCTGACCATATCGGACCTGCAGAACATGCAGATTTTAACGAATACTTGCTTTGTAAGAGCATGCTGTTCCGCCAGTGTAAGACAGGCATAGTAAACATCGATGATGAACATACAGACGAGGTGCTGACATGTCATACATGCGACATCGTTACTTTCTCAGCCGAGAAGGAAGCAGATATGATGGCATCAGAAATAAGATTCCTCAACGAAGAAGGAAGATTGGGAATGGCCTTCAAGACAAGCGGACTTCTCAACTGTGATGCGGAGATCCATATCCCGGGCTATTTCTCAGTATATAATGCGCTTACTACCATGACAGTATGTCAGCAGCTTGGGATAGAAGAAAAAGCCATCCTGGCAGGACTTGCAAATGTTCAAGTAAAGGGCAGGGTAGAGCCTATCAAGGTTTCTAAGGATTTCAGCGTTATCATAGATTATGCGCATAACGCAGTAAGCACAAGAAGCGTGCTTGAAACATTGAAGCAGTATAATCCGCCGAGACTGGTCGCGCTGTTTGGATGCGGAGGCAACAGGTCAAAGGTAAGACGTTACGATATAGGAGAGGTGGCAGGAGAACTTGCGGACCTTTGCATAATAACAAGCGATAACCCTAGATTTGAGAAGGTAGCCGACATAAACAACGACATCAAGGTGGGCCTGGCAAGAAGCAACGGCAACTATATAGAAATAGAAGACAGAAGAGATGCGCTTGAATACGCTATAACACATGCACAAAAGGGCGATATGATAATTACTCTCGGCAAGGGCCACGAGGATTATCTGGAAATAGAAGGCAAGAAATATCATTTTTCAGAACACGAAGTCATAGCTGAAATAGTTGAAGATATCAAGGCAGGAAAACTTAAAATGGAAGATCCGGCCTTAAGAGTGATTTAGCGGGAGGAACCGATAAGTGATCAAACTAAAGAACGTTTCAAAATACTATTATAGCAAGGGCATGATATCGAGCGGAATCTCCAAGGTCAATCTGGAATTCAATATAGGTGAATTCGTCGTGATAACAGGAGAATCCGGAAGCGGTAAAACTACGCTGCTCAATGTCATATCCGGGCTGGACTCGTACGAAGAAGGCGAGATGTATATAAACGGTGTCGAAACGAGCCATTACATCGAGTCTGATTTTGAAGAGTACAGAAAAAAGTATATCGGAAACATATTCCAAGATTACAATCTGATAAACAGCTATACTGTATATCAGAACATAGAGCTGGTTCTCATGATCAAGGGCTGCTCGAGAGAAGAAATCAGCAAAAGAGTGCCTGAAATCATAGAAAAAGTAGGTCTCACATCTCATGCAAAGAGCAAGGTTTCTAAATTATCGGGAGGTCAGAAGCAGAGAGTGGCTATTGCCAGAGCATTGGCTAAGGACACTGATATTATCGTGGCAGACGAACCGACAGGAAACCTGGACAGCGTATCGGCAGCAGGTATCATCGCGCTTCTCAGCGAGATTGCGAAGGACAAGCTGGTAATCGTAGTTACTCATAACTACGAGCAGTTTATGATGCATGCTACTCGTACGATCAAGATGCACGATGGTAAAATAGCTGAGGACAAGACGTTTAAGACTCCGCAACCGACAGCAGGGACTTCGGCCGAGCTCGAAGCCGTATCGTCAAAAGACGATATAAGCGCCGGAGACAAGGTCCGCTTGGGAGTGAGAAATACATTCAACATTCTGCCTAAATTTTTGCTTTTACTGGTAGTGCTGCTTTTCGTAGTGTTTGGAGTGACTTCACAGTACACTACACTTCAGCATCAGCAGGCAGAAGAAAGCAAGCTTGGTTATAACGATTATTTCTACAACTACAGCGAAGATAGAATCGTTCTTAAGAAGGTGGACGGTTCATCGTTTGGCGAAGACGACTATGTGGCGATGAAAAACGCAGCCAACGTGAAATCCGTTGTTCTCGACGATATGATGCTCGATAACAATCTGTATATCGAGGATGGAGATTTTTCATACGAAGCATACCCTAGCGTTATAGGCGACTTTAACGGCAAGCTTGCAGCGGGAAGGATGCCGGAAAAAGAAAACGAAGCGATACTCACTTCGTATAAAGACGAATACTATTTTAACGATGAGACCATAAGCAAAATCATCAACAAAACATATTACATCTGGATAGGTGAGGAAAAACAGCTGGCAGTTACTATCGTAGGCTGTGCTTACAAGCAAGATACAGGTGACTATGACGCCATGATGTATTCTGGAAGTCTTTATGTTACAGATGAACTCATGGCAATCATGCGTGAGGAAATATATAATTACAACAGTGTCATAACGGTTACCATGAACGGCAAGGAAGAAGAATATATACCGGGTAATGTATATTATCGCGTCGTTCCTAACAGCAAGGTGAAGGAAGGCGAAGTCCTCGGATTTGAGGAAATCGACAATTTCTACGGAGAGTCGGGAGCCAAGGGCAAGTCACTTACGATAGCTGCAGAAAACATCTTCTTCAAAGAATCCGTCAAGCTGAAGGTGACAGATACTTATACTGAGAGAAACTTTAAAGCTAAAACGGGAGTGTCCGATTTTGAAGAGCACGGCGGCACACTTTACGTGAACCAGAAGGATTACGATACCCTCTTTAAGAAAAACAATTATCAGGCGACAGTATATGTCGAAGACGTTAAGATGATAGACGACACAATGTCAGCTCTTGAAAAGATGGGATATACTACATTGCCGCTCAAGGATACGCTGATAAGCTATTCAGACGGACTTGGAAGCATCATAAGGGTTCCTATGGCAGTAATCCTCACATTTGCCATATTTTTCATAGCATACTTCGTTATCCGGCTTATTCTCAGATCCAGATCTGCATACTTCTCCATATTGAGAATGCTTGGTATGGCTAAGAAGAACATCAGGAGAGTTCTTGATATCGAAATGCTGGTAATTGTGAACCTAGCATATGCAATATTCCTCGCATTTATCTTATTCGTGAAAAATGGCTGGATAAGAGTGGACTATATAATTAATCTGATACAGTATATGGGTGTTACCGATTATATCGTACTCTATGTAGTTATTTTAATAATGGCATATCTGATATCAGGTAAATTCGCAAGGCATCTGTTCAAGAAGACCGCGATGAATACGTTCAGAGAGGGGGATAGATGATGGTAAGGCTTGAAAATGTAAACAAATTCTTTAATAAAAGAAAGCAAAACGAAATCCATGTTATAAAAGGCACTACCTTATCTATGGAAAGCAGCGGGCTTGTGGCTTTTCTGGGGCCTAGCGGCTGCGGTAAAACAACTCTTCTCAATGTAATTGGCGGACTTGATAAGGTAAACAGCGGACAGGTGTTTATCAACGGACAGCAGATTACAGGAAGGTCTGCCGGCAAAACTGACAGGATAAGAAATCTGAATATCGGATATGTGTTCCAGAACTATAACCTGGTAGACAACATGACGGTTTTCGATAACGTAGCCCTCGCCCTTAAAATGGTGGGCGTGAAGGATAAGCAAGAAATCGAAGAGAAGGTAAACTATGTCCTCGAGAAGGTCGGCATGTACAGATACCGCAATAGATATGCCGATATGTTATCGGGCGGTGAACGTCAGAGAGTAGGTATAGCAAGAGCCATCGTTAAGGACCCTGCTATAGTTATTGCCGATGAGCCGACAGGAAACCTTGACAGTAAGAATACTCTTGAAGTAATGAACATCATCAAGGCGATTTCAGTTGATAAGCTGGTGATACTTGTTACACATGAAGAAGAACTGGCCGACTTTTATGCATCCAGAATCATAAGGATAAAGGACGGTGAAGTCGTTTCCGATGTAATGAACGGCAGCTCTGACGACCTTGACTACAGAGTAGAAAACAAGGTATACCTCAGAGACATCAAGGACCATAAGAGACTTAAAACAGCCAACTATAATATCGATTTTTACAACGACAGCAACAGTCCCGTATCTCTCGATATCGTAGTAAAAAACGGCAACATATATATCAAAACCAGAAATGAAAACGATAGAGTAGAAGTGATTGATGAGAACTCCTCTATAGAACTGGTGGACGATCATTACAAGCAGATTTCAAAGGAAGCTTCTATTGACGGAAGCTATGAACCTGAGAAGCTTAAGGCTACAGGAGAGAGAAAGTACGGATCTATAATAGGGCCTCTCGAAGCAATCAAAAAAGGCTTCAAGACTGTAAGAGATTACAATACCCTCAAGAAGATCCTTATGGTGGGCTTTGCGATTTCGGCTATGTTCATAACTTATTCCGTTTGTAATATATTCGGAGTAATGAACATAACAGATGATGAATTTGTCGGAACCGACAAATCATATATCAGCGTCATCAGTAAGAACGTCAGCGTCGATAAATATCTGGAGTATGAGAAAAACGAAAACTTCAGCTATATAATGCCGGGCGATTCGATGATATCGTTGCAGATGCCTTTTGAAGAGTATATGCAGACACTGGGTTCATATGCAGCGATCAACGGATCCTTATCTGATTCAGCCAAGCTTACGGCTTCGGATATCATGTATGGCGAGCAGCCGAAGGCTTCAAACGAACTGGTTGTAGATAAAATGATACTGGAACAGGTTATCGATGAGCAGATGACAAAACCTGCAGGCTACGGTACACCGGCCAGCTTCGTAGGTGCCACCATCGAAATAGAAAATCTGCCGGACATGGTTATCGTCGGAGTTTCAGACTTGCAGAGCCCTTGTATATATGCATCTTCGGACATGTTTATAAATATTCTGGCCAACACTTCGGCCGCAGAGGATGAAGACTGGGACGAAGATGATTCATCGGTTGTTGATGTTGTAGACTATAAACTGGTGGAAGATGACATAGAGCTTGAAAAAGGTTCATGGCCAAAGAATGCCTATGAAGTTATCATCAATGAAAAGAACAAGGATGATGTAAAAATAGGCAAAACCATAAAAGAAAAGGTAAACGACAAGAAACTCAAGGTTGTAGGATATTACTCTGATAAACACGACAGCGACTATCTTTATGTAAGCAACGAAACTGTAAAGTACGCCTTGGTGACAACCAAGTCAAACATTACCATAGACCCTATAGATAAAGATCTCGCTATAGAAGAACTGAGAGCTGTAGACATTAACGTTAGAGATACGTATGAAGAAAGCAGACAACAGTACAGAAAACAGATGTGGGAGGCCATGCTTTCGACACTGGTAATGGCAGGCGTTATCTTGCTGATTTCATTCATAGAAATCTATTTGATAATAAGAGCATCATTCCTTTCAAGAGTAAAGGAAGTCGGAGTTTACAGAGCTATCGGAGTTAAGAAGGCAGACATATACAGAATGTTTGCGGGAGAGATCCTGGGAATAACCACCTTGGCCGGAATGCCGGGATTCATATTCATGTCGTATTTGATGTATAAGCTGTCCGGCTCCATATACTTCGCAGACATGTATCTTGTGAACCCTATCGTGCTGATCATATGCTTCGCACTCATTTACGGACTGAATCTGGTATTCGGATTACTGCCTGTATTTAGAACCATAAGAAAAACGCCTGCGGCAATTTTGAGCAGAACGGACGTAAACTAGACATATTAAAAAGAACCCGAAATCGATTTCGGGTTCTTTTGTAGTTTTTGTTATTATCTGTCGAGCCAGCTTGGACGCATATATAATTTTATAGGG
>JAUMXT010000101.1 GCA_030529015.1 Bacillota bacterium
GGGTGGAACTGTGTTGGCGACATTTATCACAAGAAAGGTGATGGGGTTCGACCACTACGGCATCTTGTCGAAGAAGGCGAAGGACACAACTGAAGAGCAGAGCGATGCAGCAGTGGCGGTCGCAATCGAAGCAGCCGAAGGTGCCGAGACAAAATCAGACAAGACCTTGCTGCTTACGATTTTCATACCGGTGGCTATTGGCATCATATCGGGATTTCTGTTCCTGCCGGATTGGTTCATAAATGCATCAGGGACGATAATCGTTGTGGGACTCAGTATCCTGTTGTTCTTCGTAGGGATAGACCTCGGGATCGAAGGAACCATCGTACAGAATTTCAAAATGGCGGGCTGGCGTGTTACGCTCTTCCCGTTTGTGATGATCCTCGGTACATACATCGGTTCTATAGTAGCAGGGCTTATTGTAGATCTTAGTGTAAAGGATTCGCTTTGCGTGGCGTCCGGATTCGGATGGTATACTCTGGCGCCTGCGATGCTGGCGGAGTATTCTATAGAGATAAGTGCCATATCGTTTATGCACAATGTAATGCGTGAACTTATGGGGCTGCTCTTGATGCCTGTTGTTGCCAAGCGCATCGGTCATATAGAAACCACAGGCCTTGTCGGTGCGGGATCGATGGATGTGTGCCTGCCGATAATAGTGAGAACTACCAGCAGTAACATGGCAGTATATGCATTTATAGTAGGCGTGGTATTGAGTACGGCAGTACCGATTATGGTAAGCTTCATGATGGGGCTTTAAGAATGAATAAGTGCGCCTTTGGAAAAAGAGGGCGTTTTGCATAAAAAACAAAAGGAGATAAGATAAAAAATGGATATGAATGTTTTTAAAGGCAGTGACAATTATGTAGTTACTAAAGAACTTATGAATGCGGTAAACGTATCTATCGCTTTGAAGAAGCCTTTGCTGATCAAGGGTGAGCCGGGAACAGGTAAGACTATGCTGGCAGAAGCGATCGCTGAAGCAATGGATATGGAACTGATCATCTGGGGTATCAAGTCAACTACAAAGGCGCAGGAAGGCCTTTATGTATACGATACAGTTCAGAGACTTTACGACTCACAGTTTGGCGAAGGAAACGTTTCAGACATCAAGCAGTACATCAAGCTTGGTAAGCTGGGTGAAGCGTTCACATCAGACAAGCAGGTGGTTCTGCTGATCGACGAAATCGATAAGGCTGACCTGGAATTCCCTAACGACCTGCTTTGGGAACTGGACAAGATGGAGTTTTACATCAACGAAACTAAGGAAACTATCAAGACTAAGCATAGACCGATCGTTATCATCACTTCAAATGCCGAAAAGGAACTGCCTGACGCGTTCCTGAGAAGATGTATCTTCCACTACATCGAATTCCCTGACAGAGATAAGATGGAAGAAATCATCAGAGTACACTTCGGAGATATCGATTGGAAGCTTTGCCAGAATGCACTGAAGGCGTTCTACGAGCTGAGAGAAATGGATGATCTGCAGAAGAAGCCAAGCACATCAGAACTGCTTGACTGGATTCAGGCACTGATGATCAGCGGCGTAGACGTTGAAGATCTGTCAAAGGAAATGCCGTTCCTGGGCGTTCTGCTGAAGAAGAATCAGGATATCGATGTTATGCAGGAAATCAAGGAAAAGGGTTATTCGCTGAGAAGATGGTAAGATAAGGACGGTAAAATATGTTTTTAGAATTTTTTTACCTGCTTAGAGCGAAGGGCCTGGAGGTTTCACTGAACGAGTGGATGACTCTTGTTGAGGCGCTGGATAAGGGCCTGGCGGGATCTTCACTGACAGGATTCTACTATCTGTGCCGAAGCATACTGGTGAAGACCGAGTCGGAATACGACAAGTTCGATGCCGTGTTTGCTGAGTATTTCAAGGGCATAGAGACTCCGGAAGATCTTCCTGAGGAATTTTGGGATTGGCTCAATAAGGACATAAACTATCGTGACATGGGCAACGGCGACGAGTTCGAAAAGGAATTCGAAGAGCTTATGCAGATGTGGAAAGAGCGTATCGAAGAACAGAAAGAAAAGCACGACGGTGGCTGCTACTGGATCGGTACAGGCGGAACTTCCACGATGGGTCACGGCGGATTCCATACTACCGGCATCAGACCGGGCGGTGAAGGTCGTCTCAAGTCGGCGGTGCAGATCGCAGGCGAACGAAACTTCAAGGACTTCAGGCAGGATAAGATATTAGATATAAGACAGTTCCAGATGGCGTTTCGTAAGCTGCGTCAGTTCTCATCCAAGGTTGAGGCTCAGAAGACTGAGCTGGATATCGATGCAACTATCGATGAGACTTGCGAAAATGCAGGAATGCTGAAGCTGGTGTTTGACAAGCCTAGAAAGAATACTGTAAAGGTGCTCTTGCTGATCGATTCAGACGGTTCCATGCTGATGTACAGTAAGCTCTGCAACAGACTGTTCCAGGCAGTAAGTCAGGCAAATCACTTCAAGGATCTGAAGGTATATTATTTCCATAACTGTATTTACGATCATCTGTATACGACGCCTTACTGCAAGCGCGGTGAGTGGGTGGAAACTGACTGGGTATTGAGAAACCTGGACAGCGAGTACAAGGTGATATTCGTTGGAGATGCTGCAATGGCTCCGTCGGAGCTTTATAAGAAGGGCGGCAACTCATTCATTGGGCTTTGGAACGAAGAGCTGGGAATCGACTGGCTCAAGAAATTCAAGAGAAAGTTCAAGAAGCAGATATGGCTCAATCCTATCGAAAAAATTTCATGGGATTGGACTTACGGCTCCAAGACAATCAATGCTATCAAGGAAGTGTTCCCGATGTTCGAACTGACACTTGACGGACTTGAAGCAGGGATCAAGAAGCTGTTGGTGAAATAGGTGTATATGGGCACCGAAAGGTGCACGACATATTGGAAAGTTTGGACTCGCCCGTGGGGCGGGTCTTTTTATTGGAAACGCCATTGGAAATGGCCGGGGGCATCGGAGATTTACGCGAACAAAAACACAAACACATGTTTACTTTTTGTTCGTTTTATGATAAACTGTTCGTAGTAATAAGGTGAAACGAATATGCCTTGATTATGATCGAGTTCGGCGAAGGCCATTTTGGAGGGAATTGTTATGTTGAAAGACAGAGAACAAAAGATATTGAATTACATGAAGGAAGAGATAAGACAAAAGGGATATCCGCCTACAGTGAGAGAAATATGCTCTGCATTGAACATCAAATCCACTTCTACTGCCCATAAGGATATCGACAACCTGGTGAAGCAGGGATATATCAAGAAAGACCCGTCAAAGCCAAGAGCGCTGATGATTGTTGATGTGGATGCGGCAGCTGCTGCAGAGGCTAAGTACGAAGCGGCTGCAGGGGCCGGCTACGATAACGTTTCTCAGATTCGTGAAGAAATGGTTGATATTCCGATCGTGGGTCGTATCGCTGCAGGAACACCTATACTGGCTGAACAGAACGTAGAAGACAGTTTCCCAATGCCTGCAAGATTCGTAGGAAGCGGCACCAACTTTATGCTGACAGTTAAGGGCGAGAGCATGATCGAAGCCGGAATCATGGACGGAGACTACATCCTGGTTGAACAGCAGCAGACTGCTCGTAACGGAGATATCGTTGTAGCGATGGTCGACGGATTCGAGAGCGAAGCTACAGTTAAGACATTCTATAAGGAATCAGACCACATCAGACTTCAGCCTGAGAATTCAACTATGAGTCCTATCATAGTTAAAGATGCTAAGATACTCGGCAAGGTAAAAGGAGTCTTCAGATATTTTTAAGTTGAGGACGACTATGCCGACCGCATAAATATAATAAAACACAAGCTGCTTTGAGCTTTTAAGGGCTCAGCAGCTTGTTTTTTATTTCGAAGTGGACGGCTTCCGAGTCAAACTCACCGTCAATCGAATCATATGTGAGAATCAAATTTTCGCCCGGAACGATGCCCGCATACAGATAACTGATCAATTTGTCATAGTGGTCATACATATAATTCTTATCATGTGTTTTACCTGCATGCTCCCAATAATACAATCTGCCGTCAGGCAATTTGATTGTAAAATCAGGTGCATATCTGCGATTTCTGATGTACAGGCGCTGTTCGTATCTAAATGCGATATTGTACGAATATAAAGCTTCTGCAATAATAACTTCCGCTCTGGTTCTTACCTTGAGATTTCTTGAAGTTTTATGAATCTTTTCTTCGGGTTTATAGGTGCTCTGATCAAAAGGTTCGTCCATCCATTGCTGCAGTCTTTCCGGAAGGATAGATTTGTCGGTGAAATATTGTTTCGGTAGAGATCGATATACGGTCGACATATTGCTGATGACATTGTCCGGTGTGATTGTTTGATAATGGGTGTATGCATGTTCTAATATCTTGATGTTATGATTCAGCATCGGAATTACTCGTTGCAAATATTCTCTTCTTGCCAGTTGAGCCTTCATATGATCGTCTTTACCGATGCCGCGCCTCATGTAAGTGCCATCGTTCGTAACCTGCGAACGGTAATATTGCTGATTTCCGTTGGTGATATAGCCAATTAGCTTTCCTTTCGGTAGTGATTTTAGCTCTTTTATGTATCTAGACTTCATATCGCTATGAATATACATAAAATCCTCTAAGTAGTTCTTATAAATCTCCATTTTTACCCCTTTTCTGCCTGTTTTTCGGCGAATATTAGTTGATTTAAGCGACTGATAGTAAGTTTTTATGTAGATGGAATGCAGTGTATAAGCATTATACATAAAATGGAAAAATATGGCAAGACGAAAGTCGCAAGAAGGCCGGAATCGGATAAAAAAAGTCGCAAGAAAGCCGGAATCGGATTAAAAAAGAAGACGCATCAAGCGCCTTCTTTTTTTGGAGTATTTATTGATGTGTCGATCTTTTAGATCAATTTCTTTAGATCATTTTGTCTACGGAATCCAGAACCTTATCCATGATAGCCATCTGTTCTCTCAGCTCTTCTTCAGTGATGATGAGAGGAGGAGCAACGATGATCATGTTTTCATGAGTGTAAGTCCAGAAGCCTTCTGCTACCAGCATTCCCAGGATCTTCTTCATGAGACCTTCAGGGTCCTTGCCGAATGGAACGATAGCTTCTCTTGTTTCCTTATCCTTAACCAGTTCGATAGCGGAGAACAGACCGATGTGTCTAACTTCTCCTACGCATGGATGAGCATCTACATATCCGTCCAGGATTTCTGCCAGAACCTTGCTTGTAACAGCCATCTTGCCTTCTACGTCCTGATCCTTGTATTCCTTGATTGTTGCTACTGCAGCAGCACAACCCATTGGATGAGCTGAGTAAGTAAGTCCGCATCCGAGAGCTGTTTCGTCGAAGAACTTAGCGATTTCTTCCTTAACGATAACGCCGCCCAGAGGAACGTATCCGCAAGTAACGCCCTTAGCGAAAGTGATGATGTCAGGTTCATAACCGAAGTTCATGAATGCGAAAGGCTTACCTGTTCTGTACCATCCGGCCATAACTTCGTCAGCTACCATCAGGATTTCGTACTTGTCGCAAAGAGCTCTAACGCCCTGATACCATTTAACAGGAGCGATCAGGATACCGTTTGATCCTACTACTGATTCCAGCCAAATTCCTGCGATGTTTTCAGGTCCTTCGTACAGGATCTGGTTTTCCAGCAGTTCCAGATAGAAATCAGCTACTTCGTCTTCGTTTGCAAAGTTGCAAGCCTTAGGTGCTCTGTAAGCATAAGGTCCGTCATACTTAACGAATCCAGGGCCGCC
>JAUMXT010000102.1 GCA_030529015.1 Bacillota bacterium
TTCTTTGAGTATACGGCTTTATCGCCTGTATTCATAAGCATGAAGCAACCTGTGCCGTATGTACACTTGATAGTGCCCGGTGAGAAGCACGCCTGTCCGAACAGAGCTGCCTGCTGGTCAACAACAGAACCTGAAATAGGGATTTTCGCTCCGAAGAAATCAAGCGGGTCTGTATGTCCGTATACTTGTGCACTGTCACAGATTTCAGGCAGTATGCTTGCAGGGATTCCTAAAATGTCAAGAATGTCCTGATCCCATTTGCCTGTATGTATATTGAACATCATAGTTCTTGATGCAGTAGAACAATCTGTAACATGAACTCTGCCATGAGTCATCTTCCATATGAGCCATGAGTCTAATGTTCCTGCCAGGATTCGTCCTTCCTGAATCTTTTCTTTAACGCCTTCAACGTTATCGATGATCCATTTCATCTTAGGTCCACTGAAATATGAATCAGCCATAAGACCTGTCTTTTCACGGATCATTTCACCATAATCTTTGGTGAGTTCATCGGCATATCTTGCCATTCTTCTGTCCTGCCATACTATGGCATTGTAAACAGGTATGCCTGTAACCTTGTCCCAGAGCATGCATGTTTCACCTTGATTGTCGATACCGATACATGCCACCTGATCTGCAGAAACGCCGCCAAGCTCCAGAGCCATGCTCATGGATTCTGTAACTCTCTGCCACAGTTCCAGTGGATCATGCTCTACCCAACCAGGTTTAGGATAGTACTGCTTGTGTTCCTTGTAACCTCTGGCAATCGTGTTCCACTGTTCATCAAGAAGCAATGTAGTTGTTCCGGTTGTGCCCTGGTCAAGACCAATGTAATACTTCTTTTTTGTCATTTCCATTCCTCCCCTCGTAGTACTTACTTTACGGAAATGTATTCATCTATCAAAGTATAATCCAGATTTGAAAACAATGTTTTTCTGAATTCTCCGGATGAGATGCCTATTAACTTCTTATACATCCTATTCATATGTGCATGGTCGAAAAAGCCGCAGTCAACAGCGATTTCAACCAGTTTTTCTTCTTTTCTTTCAAGTATTTTTACCATCGATGTTTGCAGCTTTATGATCTGTGAATAAAGCTTCGGAGATACTCCTACACATCGTTCGAAGAGCTTACCGATATGTCTCGATGTAAAGCCCGTTTCTGCTGCCAGATCTTCAACTTTAACATTTCCCTGAGTCTGAAAAATCCTCTCCGTACAATACTTTATTATGTATCTTTCAGGCTCCTTTTGAAGATTTACACGAACTACTTTTGAGATGAGTCCTGCTCTTTCCGCAAGAGGAATATCTCTTTCCAAAACAGGAAGGATCTGCTCTTCTCCAACTATGCCTCCTCTAACGGGGACTGCAGTATTCGCAATACTTGCAGCGCTTTTAACACTCTTTATAAGAGAGTATCCGGTGCCCGGCATCAGTCTTATAAAAACGTAGTACTCGTCAGGACTCAACGATATCTTTTTTATCTCATCAATGGTCCCGCAAAGGTACCCTTCAGAAGGCTCATCGTTCACCTTATTACCTTTAAAAACAAATGCCATACACCCATCAGGTATTATTGGTATACATTTGGTTTCGTTCACGCCTTCTTCTAATGTGATATAAAAAATGTCAATCGCTACGGTATAAAGAGGGTGTCCGAAAGCAAGGTCTAACTTGCTTACAGCCACACCGTTAAAGTTGAACATCACAGGCTCGTATTGGATTCTCTCTTCCGTAGGAGCCAAATACTGTTTATTACTTATTACAAATGACATCTGCAACCTCCGAATAGTATAAATCGGAACATGCTTTTTACTCATCTTCATATTAATACTTGATATTTCCTCTGTCAACTTCCGTTTTTTCCTAGTGCGCTTTTGCGCAAATAGTGTAAAATAAAAGAGGTATATAAATGGATATTTTTTACATAATTTTTAGAAAATTCAGCAAACACCTTCACGTGTTTGATACGACTAATAAGCAACTGCTAATGACACTGAAAACAAGAGAGGAAAAACAGATATGCAGGCAGTAATGGGTATGGATCCCGATAAAATGATACTGATATTTCCGGCAGCACTGGTAGTTATATTTATAATAGTGACTCTGCAGAAATATATGTGCGACAGACCAAATGTGTATATGGGACTGGTACTTCCGGGATTATGCTTCGTGGCTGCTACTATCATGGCAATAAGACCATTATTCGTAGTAGGACCGGGAGAACATGCAGGTCTTATAAACTTCTGCCTCAGAATGTGGCTGACATTCAACATCCCGACTATCGTATTCATGTTCCCGTTCCTAAAGAGCTGGAAGCAGAGAAAGATGCAACAAGAAGCACAACCTGAAATCAAGCAGGAAGAAGTTCAGTAAACATAAAAACTAAATACTGTAGGAAATAATTATAAATGGTCAAAGTTTATATTTATTTTATATCTTAATTATTTTCACTATTTTTAAGGAGGTTTTTCTTATGGAAAACAAAGCGCAAGCTCAAGCTCTGAGCAGATCGCTGGGCCTCGCAGAATGCGTTACTATTACAGCCGGAGCTGTAATCGGCGTAGGTCTGTTCACAGTAGGTTCACAGATCGTAGGTCTGATGGGCGGTACAGTAATTATCGCTTCTCTGATCGCATTCGTGCTTATCCTGTTCCCATGCGCTATGTATGGTGAGCTGGGTGCTGCACTGCCACTTGCCGGTGGTACATACTCATTCGCTAAGAGAGCTATCAACTATCCTGTAGCGGTATTCGAAAGCTGGAACTACACTCTGGCTCAGGTTGGTATCGGTGCATCAGAAGCTATGGCTTTCTCAAACTACTTCGTAAGACTGCTGAACGCTCTTGGACTCAACGTACCGGTGGATGCTAACGACTATTCACTGATCGACTTCTTCCAGGGTGCAGTTCCTGCAGACGTATTCCTGTGGAAAACTCTACCAGCTATCGGTCTGTTCGTACTGTTCACAGTTATCTCCTACAGAGGTATCGAAATGAACGGTAAGACTCAGAACTTCTTCATGTTCTTCTTCTGGGCATGCTCACTGGTATGGTTCGCTACAGTAATCGCTAGAGCTGATTTCTCAGGCGTAACTGAAATGGTTGCGGGCGTTGGAATCCCTGCAGGCGTTAACGCGTTTGCTCAGGCAGTTCTGCTCGTACTGTGGTGCTTCTTCGGATATGAAACTATCGTTGGTATGGGTTCCGAAGTTAAGTTCCCTCAGATCACTATCCCTAGAGCTCTGCTGATCTCACCTTTCTGCGTACTGGCTGTTAACCTGTTATTCCAGTGGTTCCTGTGCGCACTGACTCCAGCAGAAAACATTCCTGACCTCTACACAGCAGCTGCTCCTTATGCAGAAGCTATGGAATATGCAGGAATCGTTGGTCTGCCTCTGATCATCCTGTGCCTGGGTATCACACTCGGTGGTGACTTCTCAACAATGAACCCTTGTATCGCAGGACCTGCTCGTTACATGTACATCATGGCTCAGGACGGTAACTTCCCTAAGTACTTCGGAGCTGTACATCCTAAGCACAAGAGCCCGCACAGAGCAGTTGTACTGTGCGGAATTCTCGGAATCTTCTTCATCCTGACAGGATCAATTAAGATCGTTGCTATGATGTGTGCTTACAACCAGATTCAGGCTTACATCATCGGATTCTGGTCATTCCTGGCACTGCGTAAGAAGGAACCTGATCTCAACAGACCTTGGAGATGTCCTGCCGGTACATTCGGCGGATGGTTCTCAATCATCGCATTTGCTATCCTGCTGATCCTGGCATATGACCCAGTTGCTATCTGGTTCAATATCGCTTGGGACGTAATCGCTATCCTGTACTATGTACTGTATGTAAGAAAGAGACCTATCCCTCAGGAAGCTATCGACCTCGAAGCTCTGGCTCTGGCTACAGTAGAACCTACTGCTGAAGAAAAGGCTCAGTTAGACGCTCAGTACAAGAGATGGAGAATCGGCGGATACGTCTTCGCTGCTATCGGCGTAATCCTGTTCGCAGGTTCATGGTTATTCTAAGATGGGTAAAATATCCGGAACAATAGCCTTTATATTTCTTATCATAGTGTCCACACTCGGACTTGGAGCGTATGTAATGCAAAATGCATTCGACGATCCTACAATGACTTTCAAAGATCTCTTTGAAATGTTATCCAACAGATAAGAAGTACACAAAAAAATCGAGGATGTGTCATACGACACATCCTCTTTTGTTTGACTTTATTATATTTCTATTCGAAAAGAGTCCTCATCTCCGCTATATTCTTCATTCCGATAACTTTGACAGGCCTTGAACCTGCGTCTTTCCTAGATGCATTGACATCCGCCACAACTTTCTTCAATCTGTCCGCATTTTTCACCGGAAGCACTATTCGTTCAAAACCCAGCTTGACGGCTTCTTTAAGTATTTTCTCACCGTTCTGAACAGCTCTTAGATCACCTGTCAGTCCGATTTCTCCAAGTACGACCGTATTGCTCCCCAGAGGCTTGCCTCTGTATGAGGAGTACACCGCCATAGCAACGGCCAGATCGGTATATGTTCCCTCCGGTCTTAGTCCTCCAACGATATTGACATAGACATCCTGATCGATGAACTTGAGCCCCATCTTCTTCTCCAGAACGGCTAAAATCATGTTTAGACGGGAGTTTTCGACACCTATCGATGTTCTTCTCGCAAATCCGATATTCGTCGGCGAGGTAAGCGCCTGTACCTCCAGAACAAGAGGTCTGGTTCCCTCATACACCGCTGTTGCCACTGCGCCCTCGCTGCCTGTATCCATCTCCTCAAGCAGTGTCCCCGACAAGTTCTCGATTTCAACGAGGCCTTCTTCCGCCATCTCAAAAGCACCTATTTCACTGGTGGTGCCAAACCTGTTTTTCTGAGCTCTGAGTATCCTCATCTCATGGCTTCTGTCTCCTGTAAAGCTAAGCACACAGTCTACCATATGTTCTACTATTCTCGGACCTGCCAGATCACCGCTCTTAGTAACATGGGCTACGATAAAGATAGGTATGTTGTGCATCTTTCCTATTCTCATAAGATCATTGCCGCAGGCACGTACCTGAGATACACTTCCCGGTGCAGAGTCCAGTTCTGCACTGTACATAGTCTGGATAGAGTCTATTATAAGGAATGCCGGCTTTATCTGCTGACATACAGCATCTATATTCTCCATATTGGTTTCAGCTAATATGAACAAACTATCAGTCAGCTGCCTGCACACCCTGTCAGCCCTCATCTTGATCTGCTCTTCTGATTCTTCGCCCGAGACATAGAGAACCGTTCCCTGTGTCGCTGCTATATTGGCTGCCGCCTGTATGATAATGGTCGACTTGCCGATTCCGGGTTCACCCGATATAAGCGTCAGCGATCCGGGAACGAGGCCTCCGCCCAGCACTCTGTTCAGCTCGCCGATACCTGTATCGATACGTTCCTTTTCTCCGGAATCGATCTGAGACAGCTTGGCAGGGCGACCTGCGCGCACGCCTTCCGCTATGCCTGAAGCACCGAAGCCGCCGCCTGCTGCGCCCTTTATACCTGCAGATGTCCTGCGCCTCTTATCCTTCTCGTCTATCTCAACGACCTTTTCTTCTACCATTGAGTTCCATGCACCGCAGATACATTGACCCATCCACTTAGGACTTTCATATCCGCATTCCTGACACATGAATACCGTTTTAGCCTTTTTAGCCATACTTGCTCCTTTGCAAACATTTGTTCTTTTTT
>JAUMXT010000103.1:0-1643 GCA_030529015.1 Bacillota bacterium
TGTATAAAAGCAAGTGCTCGTGTTGTTTGTACACCTTTTTAGCAAGACGGATAAGAATATGTGAAAAAACAAGTGCACAAATACAGGCTTTCTTACTATTTATACACTTTTTGGCAGTTCATAATATTGAATCAACAAGGAGGATTAGAGATGATAATAAGCTTTAATGATGTCATTCCGTTCAAGAAGGAAATGATGGAAAAGTATGGAGAATACGTGCATTTTCATGACCAGTGCGGAGCACAGTTCTTCAATCTGGAGAATCATACACCTGAAATTCAGCAGGCAATCGAAGAATACTTCGCAGCTAAAGGAATCAAGGTCGTGTTTTCCGGCTTGATGTTCAGACTGTTTGGTCCGGACGAAGTAATTAAATAAAATAATCCCGACTTGAAAAGACAAGTCGGGATTTTTATTGGTCAGATTATTTTTGCAGCCACGTCGCCAGCTTGGAGCCCTTCACAGGACCGGTCACAAGCAGGTCATAAAGCTTAACCCAGAACGGTGCGACGAACGATACTCCGCAAATCAGCGCGCCTCCATAAACCAGCACGTACATCAGATATATGTTCTCAGGCACCAGTCCGTAAAGCGGTGTCAGAATGCCTGACGAATACATTAGGTAGAAGCCTATTATGGAAAGTGCAATAATCACGCCGTAAACGGCGCTATGGCCGTGTTTTTTATGAATAAGGGATAATATAGCAAACCATGCTACTACGAGGCATGAAATGAAACCTACGTAGATACCGTAGAATTCCACCACATACCTGAGGGTCAGATGGAACACGTATACCGGCATGGTATTCATACCAATGTATGAGATGAAGCTTTTCTTCGAAGGAATGATGTTCACCATGAAGATGATCCATCCGCTTGCTACGAAGAATATAAGTATTCTCATCAGTGTGTCTTCCCACCACATCATGTTTGAGAAATTGTCGACAGATTGCTTCAGCAGGTACCAGCCAACCTTTACGTCCGAATGCATCAGCAGGAACGTGATGCCTACGAGGACGATTCCCAGGAGAGCCAAAAGCAGCGGCTTTTTTCGCAGACCTTGGAACCACGCCAGGCGCTCTTTGGAGCAATAGTAACCCAAAAGGAAGAACGGGAAGTATGAAAGTGCTCTGCCAAGCGCTAAGAGATTGCCGAATTCTTCTACCTGGCCTGCCAGAAGATACAGCATGATGCTCACCGGCAGCAGCCAGTTGAACTTAACCATGTACTTCAAGAAGAAACGATAGAAGAAGAGGACAAACAAGAACCAAAGCGCAAACGGTGGTGTCAGCAGCTTCAGGTTAGCACCGTCCATAAAAAACATTCTGATGAAGTAATAAATTACCGTGAACACCAAATAAGGCCACATGAACGTACCGAACGCCGTTTCCTGCGCGCGATCGACTTTTTTCGAGAAATAACCCGATAGGAACATGAAGGCCTGCATCACGAATACGTTTATCGTTATATATACGAAGCCAAACAGCGATTCCTCAGGAAATCCTCCCGTGAGGTACATGGCGCCGTATTGGTTACCGGCCATCTTTGTGAAATGTGACATAGGAATCGACAGAATCAGAAGACCCCTAAAAGTGTCAAACATATAATCTCGTTGTTTTAGTTCACCCATAGCTTACAATCCT
>JAUMXT010000103.1:1743-5731 GCA_030529015.1 Bacillota bacterium
AAAAGTGTCAAACATATAATCTCGTTGTTTTAGTTCACCCATAGCTTACAATCCTTTGTTTTAAGTATGTTGATGTTAATTGGTATGACCTGTAGATTGAAATAAAAAAGAGGAGTGACTCCTTTCGAAATCACTCCTTTTGATTTTTAACCAAAGTATCTCTTCAGCAGACCTTCGAAAGCTTTGCCGTGTCTTGCTTCGTCTCTAGCCATTTCGTGCACTGTGTCGTGGATAGCATCCAGGTTCAGAGCCTTAGCCTTCTTAGCCAGTTCGAACTTACCTGCAGTTGCTCCGTTTTCAGCGTCTACTCTCATTTCGAGGTTCTTCTTAGTTGAATCTGTTACTACTTCACCCAGCAGTTCAGCGAACTTAGCTGCGTGTTCTGCTTCTTCGTAAGCAGCCTTTTCCCAGTACAGACCGATTTCAGGATATCCTTCTCTGTGAGCTACTCTAGCCATTGCCAGGTACATACCAACTTCTGTGCATTCGCCCATGAAGTTTTCTCTGAGACCCTGGATGATTTCAGGATCTACGCCCTGAGCAACTCCGAGTACGTGCTCTGCAGCCCATTCTCTTTCGCCTTCAGCTACTGCATTGAACTTTTCTGCAGGAACTCCGCACTGTGGGCATTTTTCAGGAGCAGCAGCTCCTTCGTGTGTGTATCCGCAAACTGAACATGACCATTTCATAATTGTATCCTCCTTGAATTTTATATTTTGTTACTCATGTGTCAACTGGTTTTCCTAACCTTGTGTCTATAATATACCATTTTGGTACAGATTAGTCAACAACTTTTTTTAAAAAATTTGAAATGATTCTACAAATACCTTTCACTTTACTTATGTATAATAAACATGTTAAAATAATTGCTGGAGTTTATGCATAATAAAAGGTGATATACGTGAAGATAAATAAGAGGCATATTTCAATATTAATAATGGTCGTTATGCTGATGAGCATATTGACAGGCTGTACGACTTTTGAAAATTTCAAAACGGGCTTTATAGAGAAGCCGCAGGATCAGAAGGCGACTATACAGATAGGTATATATCAGCCGATGACCGGAGCAGATGCTGAGGCGGCAGAGGATGAAATAAAAGGCATAGAACTGGCACATGAGATGTATCCTACAGTTAACGGGAAAATCGTAGAGCTGGTTTATGCAGACAATTCATCGGATATATACGCTGCAGAAACTGCTGTAAAGGAACTGATTGTTAAAGAACCGCTGGCAATCCTGGGAAGCTACGGAAGTGTATATTCAATGGCGGCAGGAGATATTATCAAAGAAGCCAAGATTCCTACGATCGCCATAACTAACACAAATCCACTGGTAACTAAGAACAATGATTATTATTTCAGAGTTTGCTACGTTGATTCTAACCAGGGGGATATCCTGGCGAAATACGTGTTGGAACAGAAGAAAGAGAAAAAGGTAGGAGTTCTTCTTCCGAAGGATGATGATGCGGCGATGGCCACTGCTACTGCCTTTACAGATAGAATTAAAGCAGAAACAAATAACGACGACGCTGTCGTTGTTTATGAAGAATATAAGCCGGGAGCAAAAAATTTTACTAAGCAGCTTGAAATCGTAAGAGATTCAAAGGTCAAGAGCGTTCTTCTTCCGGGAAGTGCCAAAGACTCGGCTAATATAATCAAGCAGGCCTCTGCCATGGGATTAGAGGTAGTCTTCCTCGGAGACAATGACTGGGCAGATTACGAATTTATGAAGATGACAGACGGAACTGCATCAGAAAAAAACGTAGCGTTTGTAAACTTCTATTCGGCAGATGTTGAATCAAGTGAAGAATCAGCTAAATTCTTGAAAGCTTATCAGGAAAAATTCGGAGCAGGAGCAGTTCCTCATGATGAGGTTGCCCTGGGATACGACGCATACGTTATCGCATTAGACGCTATCGATAAGGCTCCTGACGATGCTACATCGAAGCAAGTCAGAGACATTCTTGCGGGCAAATATCATTTCCACGGAGCATCCGGGGTGGTTGCTTTCAGCAGCACAGGAGATCCGATCAAGACAGCATACATCAGTACTTGGGAAAACGGTGGCGTTAAATCATTATTCACAATGGATCCACAATAAATTATATATACGAAGGAGAACTAAAATGGAACAGAAAATCAAAGATGCATTAGATCAGATCAGACCTTTTCTTCAGAGAGACGGCGGAGACCTGGAATTCGTAGAATACACAGAGGACAATGTTGTTAAGGTAAGACTTAAGGGACACTGTGCAGGCTGCCCGGGAGCTCAGATGACTATTAAAGGCGTAGTAGAAAAGATCCTCAAGGAAAGCTATCCTGAAATCAAGGCTGTTGAATCAGTACTGTAACTTATGAAAGACGTAAACAAAAAAATAGAAGATAACAAGACAGAGATGCTGGCATCTCTGTCTAAACTTATATCCATACCAAGTGTTGTCTCAGATGCAAAGGGCAATATGCCCTTCGGCGAAGCCGTCCACGAGGCGTACCTTTGCATGATGGAAATGGCAGAGAAAGAGGGATTTGACACTTTTAATGCCAACAATTATGGCGGGCACATAGATTTCACAGGTACCGAAGACGGCATCGTGGGAATTGTGGGTCACCTGGATGTTGTGCCTGAGGGAAGCGGCTGGGATTTTGAGCCGTATGGCGGTGAGATAATCGATGGCAATATCTGCGGCAGAGGGACTACAGATGATAAGGGCCCTGTGATCGCTTCTTTTTATGCGATGAAAGCGCTGAAGGAATGCGGTTATGAGCCGAAGAAAACGATTCGTCTCATACTGGGACTTGATGAGGAAACTAACTGGCATGGCATGAGATACTACCTAGAACATGTAGGCGATAAGCCTGATATAGGATTTACGCCTGACGGAGACTTCCCGGCAATACATGGCGAGAAGGGCATTTTGGTTTTTGATATCGTGAAGAAATTCAACCACGGTTCGGCGAAAGGGCTTGAACTGAGTTCTGTAAAAGGCGGGACTGCGGCCAATTCCGTTGCGGACTATTGCAGGGCTGTGCTGCACGACGGAACAGGGAACGGTTACGCTCGCGTCAAGGAACTGGTTGCCGAATATCGACTGGAAAAAGCCTGCAAAATAAATTGCAAAGGTATCGGTAAGAGCTTTGAGATAACGATTCATGGAATATCTGCGCACGGCGCTAAGCCGGAGCAGGGGCTGAATGCCATTACAATGATGATGGAATTCTTAGGACGACTGAACTTTGCAAGCGAAGATACGAACGATTTCATAAACTTTTATAACGAGCATATCGGATACATGCTTAACGGCGAAGAAATGGGATGCGGATTCAGTGACGAACCGTCAGGAAAACTCGTCTTTAACGTAGGAATGGCGGAGTTTGATAAAAAGACTGCGAAGCTTACTGTTAATGTGAGATATCCCGTTACTATGAATGACGCGGCGGTTTATGAAGGCGCTATGACAGTGCTTGATAAGTACGACCTGGGTATTGTTAAAGGTAAGCACGAACCGCCGATTTATGTGGCTGAAGACGAACCGCTGGTAAGCACACTGATGGAAATATACAGAAAGCATACGGGGGACACTGACAGCAAGCCACTGGTGATAGGTGGAGGCACATACGCCAGAGCTGTAGAGCACACAATAGCCTTTGGTGCCAGATTCCCGGAAGATCCTGACGTAATGCATCAGAAAAACGAATATATATCTATCGATAACATGATGAAGCTGACACGAATATATGCGGAAGCAATTTATAAGCTGGCAGAAATGGATGTTGATTGATGATTTGTGGCTAATTGGTGCCGGTTGATTGATGATTTGTGGCTAAATTCTTTAAAATTGAAATTTAGCCACTTTTTTAATGCGAGATTTAATAATGAGAGTGATTCAAGACGATTTTTTCATGAAAAAAATGCTTTGATTGGGATGGATACTGGGTAAAGTGGCTTTTTATGTAGTTCCTTAAATTCAGCCAACAAAATCAACGATTT
>JAUMXT010000104.1 GCA_030529015.1 Bacillota bacterium
TCTGAAATCTCTATCGATATACCTGAAAAAAGCTTTGAGCCGAGCAGCTGCATTTTCAAACTTGTGAGTCAAGAATTTACAAGGACGCCACTGTTTGAACGAAGTGAGTTTGGCGGACGCAGTTAAAATTCTACGAACAAGTATTGTAAAAATGCCTGCGAGGTGAATCGGTTTTGAAGGGTGTATCGAAGAAGATTTCAATATAACATAGATAAAAAGGAGACGAACATATGAAAGTAGCAATCATCATGGGAAGCAAGTCCGACTACCCTGTAGTACAGAAAGCAGAGAAGATGCTGGACAGCTTCGGAGTTGAATATGAAACAAGAATAATATCAGCACACAGAACACCTAAGCAGGCTGAAGATTTCGCAGCTAACGCTGAAGCTAACGGATTCGGATGTATCATCGCAGCAGCAGGTAAAGCAGCTCATCTGGCAGGCGTGCTGGCAGCAACAACTGCCCTGCCGGTAATCGGTATCCCGATGAAGTCAAGCACTCTTGACGGACTTGATTCACTGCTGTCAGTAGTGCAGATGCCAAAAGGCGTCCCTGTAGCAACAGTGGCTATAGACGGAGCAGAAAACGCAGCGATCCTGGCAGTACAGATGCTGGCAGCTGCAGATCCGGCTCTCAGACAGGCTATAAAGGATTTCAAGAAAAAGCAGGAAGAAGATATTGTGGCGCTGGACGCAGAATTCCAGTCAGAAAAACAGTAGAGTGCGCTTTGCGCGAGGAGGGAAAAATGGAAGACAAGAAACTTACTTATAAGGACGCCGGCGTCGACACTAAAGAAGGGGAAAGAGCAGTCTCCCTGATGAAGGAACACGTTAAGGGCACTTTTAACGAAAACGTACTGACAGGACTGGGAAGCTTCGGAAGCCTTTTCAACCTGGACGTTAAGGGCATGGAACAGCCCGTACTGGTTTCAGGTACAGACGGAGTAGGAACTAAGCTGAAGATCGCTTTCCTTATGGACAAGCATGACACAGTAGGTATCGACTGCGTTGCAATGTGCGTAAACGACGTGCTTTGCCAGGGCGCTAAGCCGCTGTTCTTCCTGGACTACATAGCAACAGGAAAAGTAAAAGCAGAAAAAATCGCAGACATCGTTAAGGGCATCGCAGACGGCTGTAAGCAGGGCGGAAGCGCACTTGTTGGCGGCGAAACTGCAGAAATGCCTGACTTCTACTCAGACGGCGAATACGATATGGCCGGATTCTCAGTAGGTATCGTAGACAAACCAAAAATTATCACAGGCGCTAAGGTTGCCGTTGGAAATAAGATCATCGGTATCGCATCAAGCGGTATCCACAGTAACGGATATTCACTCGTAAGAAAAGTATTCTTCGATAAGCAGCAGATGGATGTTAAGGATTACGTTGAAGAGCTGGGAATGACATTGGGCGAAGCACTGCTGACACCGACTAAAATCTACGCTAACGCTTGCGACGCTGTACTGCCTAAGTTTGATGTAAACGGTATCGTACACATCACAGGCGGCGGATTCTATGAAAACATTCCAAGAATCCTTCCTGAAGGAACAGCAGTAGACATCGATATCAACACATGGCAGCCACCTGCTATCTTCCCTTACATCCAGAAGTGCGGAAACATCGAAACTAAGGAAATGTTCTCCACATACAACATGGGCGTGGGAATGATGATGATGGTAGATGCAGCTGATGCAGATGCAGTGCTGGCAGCACTTAGAGAAGCAGGAGAAACTGCCAACATAATCGGTGAAATCGTAGAAGATAAGGGCGAAAAAGTCGTTCTGAACATCTAAGGAGAATCCATGAAGAAGAAAACTAAGGTAGCAGTGCTGGTGTCCGGAGGCGGCACCAACCTGCAGGCCATAATAGACAAAGTGCAGAGCGGAGAGCTTCCTCAGGTAGAGCTTGTAAAAGTAATTTCAAGCAAAGAGGGCGCATTCGCGCTGGAAAGGGCAGCTAAGGCAGATATCCCTACGGCAGTTGCAAAGGAGCAGGCTGATGTTCTGAACGAACTTAAGGCATGCGGGACAGAGCTTATCGTGCTGGCGGGATACATGAAAGTTCTTTCTGAAGAAATAATAAAGGAATATCGCAACAGGATTATAAACATACATCCATCGCTGATACCGAAATACTGCGGTAAGGGATTCTATGGTATCAGAGTCCACAATGCAGTAATCGCAGGAGGCGAAAAGGAGAGCGGAGCTACAGTGCATTATGTAGATGAAGGCGTTGATACAGGCGAGATCATCCTTCAGAGAAGGGTGCCTGTAGAACCGGGCGATACACCTGAAGATCTGGCAGCACGTGTTTTGAAAACAGAGCATGTGATACTGGCGGAAGGACTTAAAATAGCAATCGACAGATTAGAGAAAGAAGGGAATAATTAATGGGTGGTGTAATAGGATTTGCCAAAAAAACAGACTGTGTTATGGACTTGTTCTTCGGAACTGACTACCATTCACATCTGGGAACTAAGAGAGGCGGACTTTGCGTACTGGAAGAGGACGGCTTCAATCGTTCCATACACAATATAGAAAACGCACCTTTCAGAAGTAAATTCGAAGAAGATATCGAAGAAATGGAAGGTAATATGGGTATCGGCGCTATCAGTGACGGCGACCCACAGCCTCTTACGGTTTACAGCAGACACGGCGATTTCGCTATAACGACTGTAGGAAGAATAAACAACAAAGAAGATATTATTGCAGAACTATTAAAAGACAGACCGAGCCAGTTCATGTCCATGTCACATGGCAAGATCAACAACACTGAGCTGGTGGCTGCTATCGTATCTACAGGACGAGATATTATCGACGGTATTCGTAAAGTTCAGGAAAAGGTGGACGGATCCGTTACCATGCTGATTCTTACAGAAAAAGGCCTTTACGCAGCAAGAGATAAATACGGCAGAACTCCTCTTATCATAGGCGAAAGTGAAGAAGGTTTCTGCGCAGCATCAGAATCATTCGCATTCATCAACCTGGGATATGCTTATAAGAGAGAGCTTGGCCCTGCTGAAATCGCATTCATCACAGCCGAAAAAGAAGAAACTGTAGGAGAGCCTCAGGAAGGTATGAGAATTTGTTCATTCCTGTGGACATATTTCGGATATCCGACATCCGTTTACGAAGGCAAGAACGTTGAGCTGGTTAGAAATCGTAACGGCGAACTTCTGGCAGAAATGGATGGAGAAATGGATGTTGACTATATCGCGGGAGTTCCTGACAGCGGCGTTCCTCATGCTCAAGGGTACGGCAACAAATCAAGAATCAGATATGCCAGACCTTTGATCAAGTACACTCCTACATGGCAGAGAAGCTTCATGCCGTCTAACCAGAAGGCCAGAGAACATGTTGCTAAAATGAAGCTCATCCCTATTTTCAAACTGATAAATAAAAAGAAATTCGTTCTGATTGACGACTCCATCGTAAGAGGAACTCAGCTTTCGGAAACTGTTGATTACCTCCACAATAACGGAGCTGAAGAGATACATGTTAGATCTGCATGTCCTCCGCTTCTTTACGGATGTAAATTCCACAACTTCTCAAGATCAATAAGTGACCTTGACCTTATAACAAGAAGAACTATATGCGAGCTGGAAGGCAAGCCTAATGAAGAGATAACACAGGAAGTGCTGGACGAATATGTTGACGCTACATCAGAAAAGCATGCAGCTATGGTTGAAGCCATCAGACAGAAGATGAAGTTCGACAGCCTCAAGTTCCAGACTTTAGAAAACACTAAGAAAGCCATTGGCATAGATCCTTGCAAACTTTGTACGTATTGCTGGGACGGAAAGGAGTAAAAATGCAGAAGTTAGTATTCACAGACATTTTAAAAGAAAACACTTACCCGGGCCGTGGCATTATGATCGGCCGCACTGAAGACGGCAAGAAGGCTGTTACAGCATACTTTATCATGGGAAGAAGTGAAAATTCCCGTAACAGAGTTTTCGTAGAAGATGGTGAAGGTATCAGAACGCAGGCTTTCGATCCTGCTAAGCTGGAAGACCCAAGCCTTATCATCTATGCACCTGTAAGAGTCCTCGGCAACAAGACTATAGTAACTAACGGAGATCAGACAGATACTATATATGAAGGCATGGACAAGCAGCAGACTTTTGAGCAGTCCCTGAGAGTAAGACAGTATGAACCGGACGGCCCTAACTACACTCCTAGAATTTCCGGTATCATGCATATCGAAGGCGGAGAATTCAATTATGCGATGTCTATCCTTAAGAGCAACAACGGAAATCCTGACGGAAATAACCGTTATACATTCGCTTATGAAAATCCTATTCCGGGAGAAGGCAGATTCATCCACACTTATGCCAGAAATGAGAATCCGCTTCCTTCATTTGAAGGTGAACCGAAGTGGATCGGCGTTGGCAACGATGATATAGATGCTTTCACTGCGAACGTATGGGAAGCGCTGAACGAAGATAATAAAGTTTCGCTTTTCGTAAGATATATAGATATAGAAACAGGCGAGTACGAATCAAGAATCATCAATAAGAACAAATAAAGCGCGCTTTGCATAAGGAGAAAAGAATGAAAGAATTAGAACTTAAATATGGATGTAACCCTAATCAGAAGCCTTCGAGAATATTCGTTGCAGACGGCGAACTGCCTATCGAAGTGCTTAACGGCAGACCGGGATATATCAACTTCATGGATGCATTTAACGGATGGCAGCTGGTGAAAGAGCTTAAAGAAGCGACAGGACTTCCTGCAGCAACTTCATTTAAGCACGTGTCACCTGCAGGTGCAGCAGTAGGACTGCCGCTCACAGATATCGAAAAGAAGATCTACTGGGTAGACGAAGAAGTTGAACTTTCACCGCTGGCATGTGCTTATGCCAGAGCAAGAGGCGCTGACAGAATGTCATCATTCGGAGACTTTATTTCTCTGTCAGATGTTTGTGACGTAGCAACTGCTATGCTGATCAAACCGGAAGTATCAGACGGCGTTATCGCTCCCGGATACGAACCTGAAGCTCTTGAAATCCTCAAGACTAAGAAAAAAGGCAATTACAACGTAATAAAGATCGATCCTGAATATGTTCCTGAAAAGCAGGAAAGAAAGCAGGTGTTTGGAATCACTTTTGAACAGGGCAGAAACGATATGCCTATCGATGAAGCCTTCCTCGGTAACATCGTAACAGAAAACAAGGACATTCCTGAAGATGCTAAGAGAGATCTGCTCATCGCACTGATCACACTTAAGTATACTCAGTCAAACTCAGTTTGCTATGCTAAGGGCGGACAGGCTATCGGTATCGGTGCCGGCCAGCAGTCGCGTATCCACTGCACAAGACTTGCAGGACAGAAGGCTGACAACTGGCTGCTGAGACAGTGCCCTAAGGTACTTGAGCTGCCGTTCAGAGAAGATGTTGGCAGACCTAACAGAGATAATGCTATTGACGTATATATGAGCGAAGATTATGAAGATGTTATCGCTGACGGACAGTGGCAGAAGTTCTTTACGAAGCAGCCTGAACCTCTCACAAGAGAAGAGAAGAAAGCATGGCTTTCACAGATGGACGGCGTTGCACTGGGATCAGATGCATTCTTCCCATTCAGCGATAATATCGACAGAGCTAAGAGAAGCGGTGTTAAATATATCGCTCAGCCGGGCGGATCTGTAAGAGATGATCTGGTAATCGAATCATGTAATGATTATGGTATGGTAATGTACTTCTCAGGCATGAGATTGTTCCATCA
>JAUMXT010000105.1:0-1662 GCA_030529015.1 Bacillota bacterium
GAAGCAGTTGCAGCAGAGGTTCTTCAGGAAATTAAGGACAAGTACGTAAGTGAGTACGACAATGCTGAAATCGAAGAAGCCGTATTCATCGAGGATGTTGAAGTTAGAGAAAGTAATACTGATCTGCAGAACGTATACAGCAAGGATGAAATGATAGACCTTCTCTGTGCGAAAGTACATAACGAATCTGTACACGAAGTTATTGCTGACGAAACACTTGCAGATATAGCGAAGCTGTATTCTCTGACTGAGGAGGACATTCTCAAATCAAATCCGAATGTAAATAAGAAAAACATGCCGGTAGGAACTAAACTGGTTATCGAAAAGGATGCACCGATACTTACAATTAAGATCACAGAAAAGGTTTCTTATGAGAAGGTTATCGAGCACAAGGTTGAGAAGAAAGACTCTAAGGAAATATACGAAGGGTATTCTGAAACAATGCAGGAAGGTTCCGACGGACTGACCGATATCACGTCGAGAATAACTCTTGTAAACGGGGAACAGGTTGAAGAAAAGATCCTTGAGTCTAACGTGAAGAAGGAAGCTGTTACAGAAATCATCTTGGTAGGAGTAAAGGAAAGACCGCCTTCAGTTGGATCCGGAAAATACATATGGCCGTTTGAATCAGGATATACGCTGACATCAGGCTTTAAGTGGAGATGGGGAAGACTTCATGAAGGTATCGACCTTGGTACGCCGGTTGGAAATAATGTACTTGCGGCAGACGGCGGTATCGTTACCTTCGCAGGATATAGCGGCGGATACGGATATCTGATCAAGATCGACCACCAGAATGGAATGGAAACAAGGTATGCTCATAACAGCGAACTTCTTGTAAAGGAAGGCGACAAGGTATTCCAGGGCATGCATATCGCTGAATCAGGAAACTCCGGAAGAAGTACAGGGCCTCACCTGCACTTTGAAATAAGAGTAAACGGAACAGCAAAAGACCCATTGAATTATTTACCGTAATAAAGGAAAAAAGCATCTAAGGAAACTTAGGTGCTTTTTGTATACAATAATACAATGTGCCTTTTTAGAACACAGAAAATGTTGAAATTTCAATCCTCTAGCTTGAAGCATTTTGTATGCAATGATAATATACCTTTTAAGAGGGCCTTTAAAAGGGCGTTAAAATGTATTAAAAGGCGAAAGGAAAAAAGTGCTGAAATGGAGGTAAAATCTTCAAAAAAAAACAGAGGTGATTCTGCAGGGAAATGAAGCCTGCGCAATGGGCGCGATTTATGCAGGCTGCAGATTTTTCGCAGGGTATCCTATTACGCCATCAACAGAAATCATCGAGATGATGTCTTCGGAAATGCAGAAGGTCGGCGGAGCCTTTATCCAGATGGAGGACGAAATAGGCTCAGCATGTGCTATCATCGGAGCAAGATGGGGCGGTAAGAAGGCAATGACCGCTACATCAGGCCCGGGCTATACACTGATGCAGGAAGCAATTGGGTTTGCAGCCGTTACGGAGACACCTATCGTTATCGTTAATGTTCAGAGAGGCGGCCCGTCTACAGGACAGCCAACACTCTCCTCACAACAAGACATATATCAGGCAAGATACGGAAGCCACGGTGACTACGGCATAATCGTTCTTTCACCATCTTCCGTACAGGAAATGTACGACTTCACAATCAAGGCGTTCGAGCT
>JAUMXT010000105.1:1672-5632 GCA_030529015.1 Bacillota bacterium
GGCGGAACAGTTCAGAACACCTGTCATTCTTCTGGCGGATGAAGTTGTAGGCCACATGAGAGAAAAAATCGAAATCAGAAGCGGAGAGAAAGAGATCAAGAGTGTTAAGCAGAAGTACGTAGTATCTCCTCAGGAAGATTTCTTCAAAGGTGCCAACACTCTCGTTGAAGGGCAGCTTCACGATGATAAGGGTAGAAGAATCGGCCACTTAGCAGGTCGAAGCGGAGACTTTATCAATAATATAAATAAAAAGATAAGTGACAATGTCGATGTGATAGCAGACATAGACACTTATTTCATGGAGGATGCGGAGGTTGCCATTGTGGCATACGGATCTGTAGTAAGACCTTCTATCAATGCCGTTAAAAAAGCAAGAAAAGTAGAAGACGACAGAATTATGCCGAAGTTCCGTATAATCAAGGACCTTTTCAAGAAGGGCATCCCGGGAACTATAGAAACAGACTACAGCCATTTAAAGGTTGGTCTTGTGAAGATAAACACTGTATGGCCTTGCCCTGAAGAACTCATCAGACAGGCGACAAAGGATGCAAACGTTGTAATAGTTCCTGAAATGAATGTAGGAAAATACTACAATGAAATTCAGAGAGTCTTAAAAGATAAGACAGTTATACCACTCAGCAAGTGCGGAGGAGATATCCACACTCCTAACGAAATACTGGATGAAATCTTGAAGGAGGTGGGATTAGATGAATAAGCTTTACGAAAAATATATCAAAACAGATTCCCTTCCTACACTGTTCTGTCCGGGATGCGGTAACGGTATAATTCAGGTTGCGGCCATGAATGCCATGGAAGATTTAGGTATAAAGGATGACGTCGCCTGCGTAAGCGGTATAGGATGTTCATCTTGGATTCCGTGCTACTTTAAGCTTGATGTTATGCACACTATGCACGGCAGAGCACTGGCCTTTGCAGAAGGGTTGAAGCTGGCAAGACCTGACAAGAAGATCATGGTATTTACCGGAGACGGAGACTGCCTGGCTATCGGAGGAAATCATCTGATGCATGCGGCAGCAAGAAATATAGATTTGACAGTAATTATGGCGAACAACTACATCTATGGGATGACCGGAGGTCAGAAATCCCCGGCAACACCTAAGGGTTCGGTAACCAAGACATCGCCTTTTGGAAGTATCGACGAGCCGATAGACGGATGTAAGCTGGTAGAGGCGCTGGGTGCAAGCTATGTAGCAAGATGGACCACAGCCCACCCTGTACAGCTGGCCAAATCTATCGCAGAAGGCTTGGAGCATAAAGGGTTCGCGTTCATTGAAGTTCTTACACAATGTCCTGTTCAGGCAGGTAAGACCGTATATGGAGAAAAAGATCCTGCGGCAATCATGAACAGATATAAGGAAGGCACTTATCTCTATAAGCCGGGCAAAGAGCCTGTAGAAGGTAAGATTCCTATCGGTGTATTCAAGCACGATGATACGGCAGAGGAATATATTGAGAAGGTGGAACGCAAGCTCCGCGAACAGGGAATTGAAAGAGGGTGAAGTCATGGCAAAGATAACAGTAGATAAGGCTAGATGCAAAGGCTGTGGCATATGCTATACTGCATGCCCGAAAAAAATATTCGTCAAGTCCAGAAAGAGAAATGATTACGGCACATCGATGCCGGATACTAAAGGAACTGACAACTGTGTAGTTTGCAGAATGTGTGAAAGATTGTGCCCTGACGGTGCCATCGAGGTGGAAGGAGAATAGACCAATATGAGGATCAATGTGAGAATCGCAGGAGCCGGAGGACAAGGAGTTATCCTTACATCTGTATTGCTGGCTAAGGGATATGGACTGGGAGAAGACTATAATATTTCTCAGACTCAGAGCTATGGACCTGAAGCAAGAGGCGGTGCATGTAAGGCTGAAGTCGTTATTTCAGACGAGGAGATCGACTACATGAAGGTTGATGAAGCAGACGTTTTCGTTGCTTTGAACCAGGTGGGTTTCGATAAATATAAGGCGCAGGCTAAGAAGGATGCGATGGTTCTGGTAAACAGCACTTTAGTTGAAACAGACGATCCTAACCATTATAAAGTGCCTGCTACGGATATTGCGGAAGATATGGGCAAACCTTTTGTTGTCAATATGGTAATGCTGGGTGCACTTACTAAGTTGCTTCCGAAGATTCATTACGATACAGTTCTTGAAGAAATCAAGGGCAATTTCTCCGCAAGTATAGCCGGAATGAATATAGATGCATTCGATAAAGGCTATGATCATATCGCTGAAGTTTTAAACTCAGCAAATTAATACGGGTTTACCCCATTGAATTAACATCCTCCTGAGATATAATTAATTATGAAAAGTTTTCAAAGTTATCTCAGGAGGATTTATGAATCTGTTTAAAAACTATATAGGTGATATAAAGGCGGAGTTTGCAGGATATAACGGCAAGCGGTTCTCTAACGACTTGATGGCCGGAGTTACCGTAGCGGCGGTAGCGTTGCCGTTGGCGTTGGCGTTCGGTGTCAGCTCGGGAGCGACTGCAGCGGCAGGGCTTGTAACTGCTATTATCGGTGGTATCGTTATCAGTGCGCTGTCCGGAGCTTCATTCCAGATTTCGGGACCGACAGGTGCGATGACAGCTATTCTTGTTACGCTGGCGGCACAGTACGGCATGCAGGGTATTTTAGTAGCATGCTTCATGGCAGGGATCATTTTGATTGTAGCCGGAATTCTTAAACTGGGAAGAATGATATATTACATACCGTCATCAGTTATCACCGGATTTACATCCGGCATAGCCATAATCATAGCATTAGGCCAGCTGGATAATTTTTTTGGCGTTACATCGAAGGGTGATCTGGCAATCCTCAAGGTAGCATCTTACTTTACCGATGGATTCCATCCCGATATCGAAACAATGATTCTCGGTATCGCAGTAATCGTTATTATGATCGTATGGCCAAAGAAGTTAAATGCTAAACTTCCGTCTTCACTGGCGGCATTAATACTGGTTCTCATAGCGAATCATTTCTTACAGTTTGACGTGGCAGTAGTTGGAGATGTTCCCAAGAGCATAATTCTCGACGAAAGGCTTACGCTTGCAGGCCTCGACATGAGCCAGATGAGAGACCTGTTCATACCTGCGTTTTCCATAGCAGCATTGGGAATGATAGAAAGTCTGCTTTGCGGAGCCTCGGCAGGTAAGATGAAAGACGAAGAAATGGATGCAGACAGAGAACTTATAGCGCAGGGAATCGGTAACCTTGTGATTCCTCTGTTTGGCGGTGTTCCTGCAACTGCAGCTATCGCCAGAACAAGCGTAGCTATAAAGGCCGGCTGTGAAACAAGACTTGCAGGTATATTCCATGCGATATTCCTGCTGTTGTCAATGTTCATCCTGGCGCCTATCATGTCAGCGATTCCGCTGTCTGCACTGGCCGGAGTTCTGATGGTAACAGCTTGGAGAATGAACGACTGGGAAAACATCCACTTTATCTTTGATCACAAATTCAAGTCAGGAATGATGAAGTTCTTTATTACGATGGTTGCGACAGTTGTCTTCGACTTGACTCAGGCAATTATCATCGGAGTAGCTTTCTCAGTAATACTCATCCTCATCAAGCTGACAGACATCGACATTACAGTAGCGGAAATCGAAAAAGAAAGACTCGAAGAAGTAGGTGTACACATACCTAAGATTTCAGGCAAAGTAAGAATCGCTTACCTTACAGGTGCGATCTTCTTCGCAGTAATAGATAAACTCGAAGACGAGCTCTACGCCTTCGAAGGTAAGACAGAAGGGCTGATTCTCTCAATGAGAGGCGTTCCTGTAATAGACCTGTCCGGCATCCAAGCTCTTATTGAACTGGTTGAAGAGATGGAAGCAAGCGGAACAGAAATCTACCTCACAAGCGTACAGCCAAAGGTGCTCGAAGAAATGCGTCGAGGCGGATTAATAAATCTGATCGGCGAAGAATACGTATTTGA
>JAUMXT010000106.1 GCA_030529015.1 Bacillota bacterium
GAAGAAGTCAGTGCTGATCAGTGCCTGTCTGAATAAACCTACAGAAACACCGATCGCCTGGATGATTGCCAGAGCTACTGTCATATATCTAGTGTACTGAGCAATCTTCTTTCTTCCTTCATCGCCTTCTCTAGCCAGTCTTTCAAGTGAAGGAATAGCTATAGTGAGAAGCTGTATTATGATTGAAGCTGTGATGTATGGTGTGATACTTAACGCAAATATCGTAAACTGACTGAAAGCGCCTCCGGAGAACAGATTGAACAGAGCAAAAAGTCCTGTTTCGCTGTCAAATGTCTGCTCCAGAATAGTTCTGTCCATTCCAGGTACAGGAATCTGTGAACCGATTCTGAAGATCAGCAGCATCATCAGTGTAAACACGATTTTCTTCCTGATATCAGGAATTTTCCATGCTTTTGCAACTGTTCTGATCATCTCCATTAGATCACCTCTGCCTTTCCTCCGGCAGCTTCGATTTTTTCTATCGCAGTCTTGCTGAACTTATGAGCCTGAACAGTCAGGTTCTTTTCAAGAGTTCCGTTTCCTAAAACCTTGATTCCATCCTTAACCTGCTTAGCCAGACCAGCTTCCTGAATCATTTCAGGAGTAACAACTGTGCCTGCTTCAAACTTGTTCAGATCTTCTACGTTGAGAACTGTGTATTCAGTTCCCCAAATGTTTGTGAATCCTCTCTTAGGGATTCTTCTGTAAAGTGGCATCTGGCCGCCTTCGAATCCAGGTCTAACGCCGCCGCCGCTTCTTGATTTCTGTCCATTCATACCTCTGCCGGCAGTTGTACCCTGACCGGTAGCTGTACCGCGGCCCTTTCTCTTAGGCGCTCTAGTAGCACCCGGAACCGCTCTTAATTCATGCAGTTTCATTTGTCTTGCACCTCCTGTCCTATAGTTCTTCTACAGTTAAAAGATGCGATACCTTGTTAACTGCTCCTCTTGTTACAGGGGAGTCAACAAGTTCAACTGACTGGTGCATCTTCTTAAGTCCTAACGCTTCTACAACTTTTCTCTGCTTTGGGGAAGCGCCAATAACACTTTTTGTCAATGTGACTTTAATCATTTTTGCCATTGTTTCTTCCTCCTTATCCTAAGATTTCTTCCTTAGTCTTTCCTCTTCTAGCAGCAACCTGTTCAACAGTCATCATGCTCTTGAGACCTTCAAGTGTAGCATATGCCATGTTTCCTGTGTTGTTTGATCCGATGGACTTAGCTCTGATATCCTTGATTCCAGCAGCTTCCAGTACTGTACGTACTGATGAACCTGCGATAACTCCTGTACCAGGAGCAGCCGGCATCAGAAGTACTCTGCCTGCACCGAATACGCCTAAATTTCTGTGAGGAATTGTTGTTCCTACTGTAGGAACTGTTATCAGTTTTTTCTTAGCATCTTCTGTAGCTTTTCTTACAGCTTCAGGAATTTCCTGAGCCTTACCCAGGCCAACGCCTACATGACCTTCGCCGTCGCCTACAACTACTGTAACGCTGAATCTCATGTTTCTTCCGCCCTTAACGGTCTTAGCAACACGTCTGATGCTTACAATAGTTTCTTTTAAGTCCAGCTTTGATGCATCTATAGTATTTCGCATTCAACTTACCTCCTGTTAGAATTTCAAACCTGCTTCACGAGCACCTTCTGCAAGTTCCTTAACTCTTCCGTGATAAAGGAATCCGCCTCTGTCAAAGGTAACTTCTTCGATACCCTTAGCCAGTGCTCTCTTTGCGATAGCTTCTCCAACTGCCTTAGCAGCTTCTTTGTTTCCGCCGTAACCGATTTCGGACTTTAATTCCTTATCGATAGTTGACGCTGAAGCAAGTGTAACTCCATTAACATCGTCGATAATCTGAACTGAAATGTTCTTATTGCTTCTGAACACGCAGAGTCTAGGTCTTTCAGGAGTACCGGAAAGGTTTTTTCTAATTCTCTGATGTCTGGCAATACGCTTATCGTTTCTGCTTTCTTTAGCCATTTTTCTATTCTCCTTTCCTTACTGTGCTCCGGTCTTACCTTCTTTTCTACGAATAACTTCGCCTTCGTACTTGATTCCCTTGCCCTTGTAAGGTTCAGGTCTTCTCCAAGCTCTGATATTCGCAGAATAGTTGCCAACCTGCGCTTTGTCTATGCCTTTAACGATTACTGTGGTAGCATCCGGTACTTCAGTTTCGATACCAGCAGGGTCTTCCATTTCGATTGGATGGGAGTATCCCAGCTGCATTACCAGAGTCTTACCCTTCTTTTCAGCCTTGTAGCCTACGCCTACCAGCTGAAGCTTCTTTGAGTAGCCTTCAGTTACGCCTACAACCATGTTGTTGATAAGAGTTCTTGCCAGACCGTGCTGAGCTCTCTTTTCAGCTGCATCGCTGTCTCTTGAAACTGTTACTACGCCGTCTTTGTTTTCTACTGTTAATAATGTGCTGATCTGTTCCTGCAGTTCGCCCTTAGGTCCCTTAACTGTAACAACGTTCTTGTCACTTACTGAAACCTCTACGCCGGCAGGAAGAGTGATCGGCTTAATACCTATTCTTGACATGTTCTTTTCCTCCTACCTTTTTACCATACATAACAGATTACTTCGCCGCCGATTCCCAGCTTTCTAGCTTCCTTATCGCTGATAACTCCCTTTGAAGTGGAGATGATAGCGATTCCCAGGCCGCCCAGAACTCTTGGAATTTCGTTAGCCTTTGCATATGACTTCAGGCCAGGCTTTGAAATCTTTCTGATTCCGCTGATTACTCTTTCTTTATCAGGACCATACTTCATTGTAACTGTGATGACACCCTGCTTGTTGTCTTCTGTTACTTTGAAATCTTCGATATAGCCCTCTTCCTTAAGGATTCCTGCGATTGACTTTTTCATCTTTGATGCAGGAATGTCAACTGTCGGATGTCCTGCTGTGTTAGCATTTCTGATTCTTGTCAGCATATCCGCAATTGGATCTGTCATTGTCATTTTTCTTGTTCTCCTTCCTCCATCAGTATTGTGTCGCATGCCGGAGCAAACGTTTACAACTTAATGGATAGTAGTTTTAACTTAATATATTCTTACCAGGAAGCTTTCTTAACGCCAGGAATTTCACCCTTGTAAGCAAGCTCTCTGAAACAGATACGGCAGATTCCATACTTTCTCAGTACTGAGTGTGGTCTTCCGCAAATTCTGCATCTTGTGTAAGCACGAGTTGAAAACTTAGGTTTTCTCTGCTGCTTTACCTTTAATGAAGTTTTTGCCATGGTTTGCCTCCTAAATTATTTCTCAAACGGCATTCCCAGACCAGCCAGCAGTGCTGCTGCTTCTTCGTCTGTCTTTGCTGTTGTAGTGAATACGATGTTCATTCCCTTGATTGTGTCAACCTTATCGTAGTTGATTTCAGGGAAGATGAGCTGTTCCTTGATACCCATTGAGTAGTTACCTCTACCGTCGAATGAGTTCTTGCTAACGCCCTTGAAGTCTCTTACTCTTGGAAGAGCGATGTTGAAGAGCTTGTCGATGAACTCGTACATGTTATCGCCTCTTAAAGTAACCTTAGCGCCTACAGGCATGCCCTGTCTAACTTTGAAGTTAGCGATGGACTTTCTTGCCTTAGTAACTACAGGTCTCTGACCTGTGATCAGGCTGATTTCTTCAACGGCACTTTCCATGATCTTTGCGTTTTCCTTTGCTTCGCCCAGACCCATGTTGATTGTAACTTTTTCCAGCTTAGGGATTTCCATTACGTTTTCATATTTGAACTGTTCTCTTAAAGCAGGGAACACGTCATTCTTATATGTTTCTCTTAATCTAGCTGCCACTATCGTCTCCTCCTTTCTTAGTCTATTACGGCGCCGGTTTTCTTAGCTACTCTAACCTTCTTGCCGTCTTCTACTTTGTAACCGATTCTGCTCGGCTGTTTTGCTTTTGTGTCATAGTACATAACGTTTGATACGTTGATAGGACCTTCCTGATGCTTGATCTCAGCTGCTTCCTTCTGAGTCTGCTTCTGGTGCTTAGTCTGAACGTTAACGCCTTCTACTATTACTCTGCCTTCTTTAGGCATAGCCTTTAATACTTTACCAGTCTTTCCTTTATCTTTACCGGCAAGTACGATTACTGTATCATCTTTTTTAATACGCATCTGTAACCTCCTATAATACTTCCGGTGCTAAGGATACAATCTTCATGAAGCCCTTATCTCTCAGTTCTCTTGCAACTGGTCCGAAGATACGAGTTCCAACCGGCTGTAAATCTTCCTTTATGATAACTGCTGCGTTCTGGTCAAACTTAACGTAGCTGCCGTCTGCTCTTCTGGCACCACTCTTTGATCTAACTACAACAGCTCTTACAACGTCGCTCTTCTTAACTACTCCGCCCGGTGTTGCGTCTTTTACTGCACATACGATAACATCACCGATGTTTGCATACTGACGGCTTGTTCCGCCCAGTATACGGATGCACAGAAGCTCTTTAGCGCCGGAGTTGTCAGCAACCTTTAATCTTGTTTCAGTCTGAATCATTACTAGGCGCCTCCTTTACTTAACTTTCTCAACGATGTTCACAAGTCTCCATCTCTTGTCCTTTGACAGAGGTCTTGTTTCCATGATTCTAACTTTATCGCCAATCTGGCATTCATTGTTTTCGTCGTGAGCCTTGACTTTCTTAGTTCTCTTTACTGCTTTTCCGTAAAGGGAATGTCTTACGAAGTCTTCAACTGCTACAACAACAGTCTTATCCATCTTGTCACTTGTTACGATTCCGACTCTTGTCTTTCTTCTGTTTCTTTCAACTGCCATAATACATCCTCCTTTCCGTTAGCCCTGAACCTTAGCCAGTTCTTTTTCTCTGATTATAGTCTTAACTCTAGCGATATCTTTCTTTGTTTCACGCATTTTTACAGGGTTTTCGAGCTGTCCTGTAACGTGCTGGAATCTGAGATTGAACAGATCCTTCTTCATCTTGATCAGTTCAGCATTCAGTTCCGCTTCTGACATTTCTCTCATTTTCTTTAATTCCATTATGCTTCACCACCCTTTGCTGTTTCTTTTTCCTTGATGGCAAATTTACACTTAACCGGCAGCTTGTGGCCAGCAAGTCTCATAGCTTCTCTAGCCTGAGCTTCTGTAACACCTTCGATTTCGAACATCACTCTGCCCGGTTTAACTACTGCTACCCAGTACTCAGGAGCACCTTTACCGGAACCCATACGTACTTCTGCAGGTTTCTTAGTTACTGATTTATGAGGGAAGATTTTGATGTAAACCTTACCGCCTCTCTTAACAGATCTTGTCATAGCAATTCTGGCTGCTTCGATCTGATTTGAAGTTATCCATCCACATTCAGTAGCTACGAGACCAAAATCACCGTAAGTGATATTGTTGCCCTTTGTAGCCTTACCTTTCATTCTGCCTCTGTGGACTCTTCTGCGTTTAACGCGCTTTGGCATTAACATGACGAGTGTCCTCCTTTCACCAATGTCTATTATTCAGCTGATTCTTCAGCTACTGCTTCTACTGCTTCAACCTGTGCTTCTGCTACCTGCGGCTCTGCCTTAGGCGTCTTTCTGATCCTAGGGTTAACAGCCTTTGGTGCTGCCGGTCTTTCATTTCTTCTGTCGTCTCTTCTCGGT
>JAUMXT010000107.1 GCA_030529015.1 Bacillota bacterium
TATTCATAACTACGGGAGGATCCATATGGAGTAATCGCATGTGAATTCCTCGTATGCCTTTATCATAGCCACGATATGAAAATGCTTGCAAAATTAAATCGAAATCTTCCCGATCATGTTGCTCTTGCTTATCACGAAAAGTCTTGCTTTTGACCCAATTGTAATATCCGGATCGTGATACACCTGCAATACGGCAAAGTTCAGTAACAGTTAGTACATTATCTTCTCTGGATATTAGGTCATATATTAACTGAAACTTTGATGAACTAGTATTCATAATCAATCCTTTAAATTGTTTTTCGTTTCTAATTGCGAAAGTTTTTTAAAAATTCAACTTCCTGACGAAGGTACGTAAGTTCGGCTGACATTGTTTTAATGGCTTCGCTCGCATACATATGGGCGTAATCAGTATTGGCTGGTGGCCTGCAGATACGATGTGTTGTAGAAGATGCAACTCGTTGCTCTGGTGACAAACGATTTTTTCTGAGATTATAAATGAAACCACCAACTCGCTTTTCACCAAGCATATCATAGTCATATCCTAGCGTTTGAACAATGTCGCGTAGGGGCATGTTTTGTATATACAGATGCCAATAGGCATCTTTAAATTCTTCGGTGAATTTTATGGTTGTATTGCTAACATGATATGTATAAGGATTTAACCTAAGTTCATCAATTTGTTCTTTTGTAAACGAAGTTTTCATTTCACGTCCTCCAAGTGAATACGTAGATTATATCGTATTATAATGCTTGTAGGTGGAGAAAATTTCATTTACCTTCAAGCTGTACCCCAAATTTCGTGTCCAGTTTCATGGGTACAGTTTAATAGGCGCAAAAAGGACGAGTCAAAAGACTCTTTTTTTGTTTGAAAAATTTTCAAAAAGCAGAAAATGTTGCGGAAAAGTTACGGTGCAAACGATATAATAAAAACATATTATTTAATGGCATTTTCACCTACATAATATGTAGGAAAAAATACAGAGCAAAGCAAGACTGTGAAAATGAGAGGGAACGAAAATGAGAAAATTGGTGAAAAGCATAATCGTATGTATGTTTGCAGTAACACTGGTTGGCACGATGATGCCAAACACGTTTGTAGCTACAGCTCATGCGGCGGCAGGAGCTCAAGATGGACAGATAGAATACATAGGCGGAACAAAAAGTACCGCTGAAGGAGATACATATGACATTGCTGTCAGCAAAACCATTGAACCAGTAGCAGGTAAGGAAAATTATTTTGACATTACATTAAAAACAACGTCGCATAAGCATAAAGTAGATGTGTCCACAGACGTTATTATCGTAATGGATATTTCTAATACAATGAATAAAACTATTGGTGAAAGCGAAGTTATAAAACTGGATCAGGCAAAGGCAGCGACAAAGCAATTTGTTAAACAGTATTGTACTGAAGCCGATCTGGCACCTGACAGAAGACTTGGGATCGTGACATTCAATACAAATGCACAGATTGCTGTGGACCTTAAGGAAGCGAATAGCCTCAATGTATACGAGGCTGATTTTGAAGAACAGATAGACGATATTACAGCACCTGATGATCCTAGCGTTAAATATACTAATATCGAAGGAGGTCTTCAATTAGCTTATAATATTTTAGAAGAGTCCACAGCTAAGAACAAATTTGTAATCTTGCTTACAGATGGATTCCCTACGACATATATCGAAAGTGATGGTACCAGCAAAACAAAAATAAACGGATATAGCACATACACAGATGAAAACGGCGAAAACTTTTCGACATTCAACGATGATTTGCTGGGGAAAGATAACAATGGCATATTGAAAAACCCAGGCTACATGGTAAACAAAGAGGTGAAAAAGATTTGTTCTGCCGGTGTAGACTATAGTGACTATGGTGCGCAAAGAGCACAGGCTGTTGCGGAAGTGATGAAAAACGACAAGGATGATAACTACAACATTTTCTCTGTAGGCATAGGCATAGGCGGAATGAGTATCAAGTATTATCTGGATCTCTGGAAAAATAGTACGTTTTCAACAGTTGATACTAATGGCAGAAAAGGCTCCGGAAACACATATACAATCGGGAATGCTACAGAAACAGCCTCCTATAAGACTTGGCTTGGCAGCTCGATCGCCGGAGGTAAGATGCTTTCTCAAAACAATAGTGTCAGATATAGTGACGGAGACAGCGCAGAAGAACTGAGTAAAGCATATGCCGGCATATTAAATACCATCAAGGTTGCTCCGAATTCAGTGATGAACGAATTCTATACTATCGATCCTATGAGTGATGTTGCAGACTTTGTTGGATTCTACAACAAGAGCGGAGCATTAGCTGACAATCCTAATGCTTTGATAGGGGAGTCCAAGTTAAACGCAGAAAATTCTGCAGTTTATGGAGAAACCGGAAATAAAGGAAAGATCCATTGGGATATGTCTAATTCAGGATTCACCAAGAATGGTGAAGAGTTTGTTTACGAACTGAAGTATCGCGTCAGACTGACTAACGAAGCAGATGGTTTCAAGTGGAATACTGAGTATGAGATGAACGATACGACAACATTCTATTATTCTCAGAAATATACAGCGACAGGAGAAAAAGTTCCGGGTTCAGATGGCTCATTGAATTACCCGATCCCTAAAACTGAAGGATATAAAGGAATACTGAAACTCAAGAAAACAGATGGCGACACAAATGAGGCTTTAGCGAATGTTGAATTTACATTAAAGCATCTAGGTGAGAAATGTCCGGTATGTAATGGAGATGCTGACATTTCGGACATGACAGAAAAAAGTGATGAAAACGGTTGTCTGGAATTTGATAACATACCATCAGGCCACAAGTATACTCTGGTTGAAAATGAACCAAATGGATATGCTCCTGTAGATGGATTTGACGTAGAGGTTGCTTACGGGGAAACGTTGATAAACGATATGCTTGTAACAGCTGATGAAAATGGGTACTTTGGTATCGTTAACAGAGAGCTTGCCATGAACGGAACCAAGACCTTAAATGGTAAGCCTGCGGCAGAAAATGCATTTGAATTTGCTATTCAGCAAATCAGCGATGAGGGTAAAGCCGTTGGAAATGAAATCGTTGTAAAGAATGGTAAAGATGGAAAAATAGAGTTTACAGGGATTTTAAAGAATATAGTTGACGACATCACTTCAGAAGTAAGCGATTCAGAGGATCCAACTTCAGAACTTGTAAGAACATACAAAATATATGAAAAAGCCGGAGTTGATACAGATATCACATATGATGATACATATTATCTGCTGAAGGTAGGAGCAAAAGAGCAAGAAGGAACCGCATACTATAAGTACTCCGCTCGTCTGCAGAAGGTTGATGAAAAAGGAACAACACCACTCTTTGAAGTGAATGATTCTTACAGCATCAAGATAACACCTGAGCTGAAGTTTGAAAACACATCAAAAATTGATTTTGAACTTAAGGCTACTAAGGTGTTAGAATCGGTTAATATTGAACTTCAAGCCGATGACTATACTTTTATCCTTAAGGCTAAAGATGGCGATGTGATCCAGACAGTTAAGAATGATGAGAAGGGAAATATAGCATTTGAAGCTATAGAGTATACAATTGATGATGTAGGCGAACATACATATACTGTTTATGAACAAAAGGGCGATAACAAGAGCCTGTTCTACGATGATACGGTTTATACTGTTAAAGTGAATGTTTCAGTCAGCGAAACAGGGGAACTTGCAATCACAGGACCTGAAATCGTTGATGAAGCTGATGAAGCTAAAAAGCAGTTTGACAGAGTAGTGTTCACCAATAAGGACATGGTTCCTGTTAAATTCGTTGTAAAGGCAGCTAAGTTGATCAATGGCAATGAGCCTACTGACAGTCAGGAATTTGATTTTGAACTTGCCGCGATCGGTGAAAACGGAAATGCGACTCAGGTAGAAATAGCTAAAAATGATAAGGACGAAGTAATATTCTCTGAAATAGAGTTGAATGCAATAGGCACTTACAGTTATGTAGTAAGAGAGGTCCTCCCTGATGATGACGATGACTCTAAGGAAGGCATCCAGAAGAATGGATATACTTATGACGAGACTGAACATACAGTAGTCATAGATGTTGCAGATTCTGACAATGATGGCATCCTTGAAAAAGTTGTCAAAGTTGATGGAGTCGAAAAAGGTACAGAAGACTCTGTGATAACTGCAGGCGCTTTTGAAAACACTTATGAAGCAGATCCTATCGCTATAAGCCCTGTAGTTTCGAAGACACTTACAGGAAGAGAATGGAACGATAATGATGAGTTCACATTCAAAATCACTCCTGACGAAAGCACAAAAGAAGCTATAATTAATCAGCTTGTTGCAGTAAGCAAAGACACGGTTGTTATAAATAAAGAGAATAAAGACCAGGAAATGGCCTTTGAAGACATCATCTTCAATGCGCCAGGAATATATAAGTTTGTGATTTCTGAAGAAAAAGGTGACATTGACGGAGTCAATTATGACGAGCATGAAGTGAATGTTACCGTTGAAGTTACAGATTCAGGAGTAGGTAACCTTATTGCAGCTGCAACTTATCAAGGTTTAACAGAATTTGTAAATAAATACACACCTGAGCCTATAGTCGTTGCATTAGAAGGTCAAAAGAACCTGGACGGACGTGAACTGAAGGCAGGTGAATTCGAGTTCACCATTGACGCCGTTACAGAAGATGCTCCATTGCCGGCGAATACTAAAGCAACAAACGGCAGCGATGGCAAGATCAGCTTTGGAACGATGATGTATAATGAAGCAGGCACTTATGAATATCTGATCACAGAAGAAAACAATGGGCTACCTGCTGTTGGTTATGATGAAAATGCTGTAAGTGCAACAGTTACCGTTGAATATCACCCTGCAACAGGCAAATATTCAGCAAGTGTTGCATATGATAAAGCCGGAGAAAATGAGTTTGTATTTAATAATACATACAGCCCTGCTCCGATAACGATTTCATTCGGCGGAACAAAAACTGTTGTGCCGTCAGAAGGTAACAGTTATGAACTTGCAGCAGAAACATTCAGTTTCAAGCTTATAGCATCCGACGACAATCCAAGTACCGATCCATTAAGTGGAGAACAGATCTTCACTCATGATAAAAATGGTAAGATCAATATCGATGCCGAATATAACGAACCCGGTATATATGAATATACTTTGAGTGAATTATCACAAAGTATCATGCCAATGAGTGATATGCCGGAAAAGAATGACGGTATAGTATATGACACCACTGTTCACAACATTGTTGTAAATGTTACAGATGATGGGTGCGGAAATCTGTCAGCAGTAGTTGAAACACCTAAGACCAGAAGTGCTGACAGTGGTATAAGCTTTAATAATGGATATGCTCCAACAGAAACATCAACAACTATTTACGGAATAAAGACAATAAATAATGGAACAAAAGCTCCTGCTGCCGGTGACTTCAACTTTACTATAAGTGCAAAGACAGAAGGTGCACCGTTACCTGATGTAACAAAAGTATATCCGGGTCACGGTGCTTCAACCACTATAGGC
>JAUMXT010000019.1 GCA_030529015.1 Bacillota bacterium
GAATCAGTTCCATGTTTATAGTTTCAATATCTGATACAGGATCGATTTTGCCATCTACGTGAACAACGTTAGGATCTTCGAAGCATCTTACTACGTGAACGATAGCTGCAACTTCACGGATGTGGCCGAGGAACTTGTTACCAAGTCCTTCGCCTTTTGATGCGCCTTTTACCAGACCTGCGATATCATAGAAGTCGATTGTTGTATATATGGTTTTCTTTGAGTTGTACATTTCGTGGAGCACTTTAAGACGTTCATCCGGCACAGTAACAACACCTACGTTAGGCTCGATAGTGCAGAAAGGATAGTTGGCAGCTTCAGCGCCTGCTTTGGTAATAGCGTTGAAAAGTGTGCTCTTTCCTACGTTAGGAAGACCGACGATTCCTAGTTTCATGATTTATATTTCTCCTTTGTTTTGAATGCAATATATTATAACATGAATAAGACTTCAGAACAATGAGGCAAATAAATGAAGCGGAATTTGGCTTGAACAGAATGCGTTGATAAGGTAATATATATTTGTATGTCTTATCGGGCATAGATTTAAAGAAAGAAAAAGGTAACAATGTATCTTAAAGTCATATATGGCATAATTGCCATCATATCCTTAATATTGATAGCAGGATACTACATCTTCATAAAGAAGAAAAATGTTTGGTTCATGCTTCTATATATATCGGTGTTCATCGTTAATGCCGGTTATTTTGCGCTTGCCTCAACCGGATCGCTTAATGAAGCTTTAATGGCCAACCGTATTTCTTATTTAGGTTCTGTGCTTCTACCGCTATGCATGCTTATGATAATAATGGATGTATGCAAATGCGAGAAGAAAAAGGCTGTTCTTATTGTTGCTATATGTGTGAGCGCAGTAGTTTTCTTGATCGCAGCAAGTCAAGGGTACTGCGATTGGTATTATGAACATGTAATCTTGGTATCCATCAATGGCGCATCAAGGCTTCTTAAGGTATATGGACCTCTTCATAACGTATACTATGTATACTTATTTACATATCTGATTGCGATGGTATGCATAATCTTGTTCGCTTATATAAGGAAGAAAGCTATAGACTATAAGCGCGCGATATTCCTCACGCTAATAGTTACGGGAAACATTTTCGTATGGCTTATAGAACAACTCATAGATATGGACTTTGAATTCCTCTCGATCTCATATATAGTAACAGAGATCTTCCTGTTGTTTATGTATATGGTTCTTCAAGATATAGAGAAAATAAAGCGTAGCGGAGGAGGAAATGTATCACCTGACGGCCGCATCATGAGCCTTGAGGAAATTATAGAGTCAAATCCTGAATTGAGCAATCTTACAGGAAGAGAGAAAGAAGTGCTGAAACTTATACTGGAAGATGTTAAGCGAAAGGACATCGCAGACAGATTGAGTGTCAGTGAAAACACCATAAAAAAACATACGGCCAATATATTTTCAAAGCTTGAAGTCGCAAGCAGAAAAGAATTGTACGACAAGATAGAGTACAGACCGTAGAATAGAATTTTAAATAGCGAGGTTTCAATAAATCACCCCTGGGGGTAATTACCAAATATTCTGACAAATGCTACAATCCAAGCATAATAGAACTTATTAAGTATCATTATGTAAAGGAGAAGCAATCATGAAGAAATTATTAATCATTGTACTCGCTATGATAATGGCGTTTGCGATGGCATCATGCGGTGGTGGCGGCGGTGGCGAAGAAAGCCCATATGCAGGAACTTGGACTGCTACAACTTGCTCATATGCAGGAATTGAAATGGATTGTGCATCAATCTTTGGCGGTGACTTCATCATCACTATCGAAAACGGTGGTAAGTACACTATCGACCTGGTAGGCGAAGGCGACAAGGGTAACTGGGAAGAATCAGAAAACGGAGTATTGCTTGACGGTGAACTTGAAATGGCTATAGATGGCAATACGGGAACTCTTGAATATGAAGGCGTTCTGATGTATTTCGAAAAAGAATAACTTAGTTTTACTACTTATATAACTAACTAAAAAATGCAGTCCATTATGGGCTGCATTTTTCAGAAATGAGGTGATGTGGATGGCATACGATCAGAGCAAAGCCGTAGAATTATATCTATTAAAAGCAGAAAATTTCAGTGAAGAGTCCGCACCGAACCAAAAAAAGTATTATTTAGATGCGGCGAAATGGCTTGAGGAAAATCAGTTTGAATCTGCATATCATATGACGCAGGCTATGAAGAATACTGAGTATTATGAAGGCGCGGGAATTGCTAAAACAGCTGATGATATAGAACTCAGAATAGCGGCAATGGAAAAGGTGGGCTACGAAGATGTGGCGGCCGTACATAGAGAACGAAAAAAGAAATTCGATGAGAGAGGCAACGAGTATGCGTTCGCTAAAGAATGGCTTGATGACTATGATCGAGTTGCTTTTGAAACAGAAAAATATGCACGAAGAAAAGAAGTTTTCGGAAAAATTTTCAGCGCATATTTTCAGATGGCAGGAAATCCTCAGAGCGAACACAGAAAAGAAGCAGCCGAAGAAATGTCTGCAGCTTTGGGGCAGCTTAAGAATCTGGGAACATCTTTTGACGAGCTGGCCGGGGAAAAGGTGTATAGAGATCTTACAATGACTACAGACGAAGGCATGGCAAACTTTATAGACTTCGTGCATGGTTTCGCTGCTATGGGCTATGACGATGGCGAAGACATGGCTGAAATAAGAGAAGAACAAGATAATCTGGCAAAATGGGTCAATGAACATAAAGCAGAACTTGTCGCGATAGGAGAAAAAGAAAAGTGGCACTGTGCGAATTGCATAGCTGTGCCTTCAGAAGATCCTTGCGGCTATGACTTCATCGCTATGAAGGAGGTGAAGGCATAATGGATATGGCTAAAATGATGATCGATGCATACATGAAGCCTATGTATGACATGAATCCTACAGGAAAGCTGCTTGAAGATATACAAGCATTTGAAAGAGAACTTTACGATTACGCAGGCCAAAATCCGGGAGCCATGGATATAGTCGGAGAAAGCGGAAAGCGTGATGAATATAACAGACTGTATCTGGCAGCATACGGCGGCGGTACTGCAGATACTACAGAGACTGCGACTGAAGAAGTGCCTTCGGATTGGAAACTTCCTACTGTATCGGAATTTCTCGATTCGTACAGACAGGTATATGAAACTTCAGTAAAGCCATATAACAGACCGCTTACGGCTGTTGCATATCAGAGACTGTTCGATGTGGAAAACCGCACAGATGATTTACTTGAGGCTCAGATAATAATTGAAAAGGAAGGTCTCATTGTAGATACCGTAACTGCAGACTATAAGAACCTTGTTAAGGATTTTATGGAAGCTGTCGACCCTAATTATGAGGTAACATCTGCGACTACCAATGCTACACTCGGAGCATATGCTCAGGCAAAGAGCTTCGAAGAGATTACATATGTGGGAGAAATTTCAAAGGCCGTATGTGACGACATAGCAGTTCAAATAAAGCTGAAGGTCGAAATGATGACTATTCTTACTGCGCTTATTCTCGGGTGGGAAAAGTCCAAGAGAAAGATAAGAGAGGGAGACCCTCATATGGACAAGTATGCTCAGTCTATGGTAGTGACAAGAAAGCAGCTTAGACGTTACTACAGATTTTTGTATGAAGATATGGGCATATCATTAGAGAAGATAGAGAAAACTCCTTTTTATATGCTATCTCTGCTTAAACCTGAGGGGCTGGATGCTCTTTGGAGAATCAAGAAGGTAATGCATCCTGATAATATTAAGGCTATAAGATATGTGCTGTTTGAAGAAGTTCTGTCTTCGAAAACGATGGAGGAAATACTTCTTACTCCGCAGCCGTATCCGTATTATGAGCCGATCGACAGCAACAGATATCCGGGCGTAACCGAAGAGTTTATCGAGAAAGCTAAAGAACTTAATAAGGGTATTAAATACTTTGAAATGAATAGTGAAATTGCAGAATCACCTGACAGCCTCTCTGACAAGATGACTGTCATGGTGAACAATATCATTTAGAGCATTTAGAACGCTTAGATAAGTATACATAGGCGACGGCACATACTAAGATGATTACAATGCTTATCACTTGTGCCTGGCGCAAAGGGCCGATCATGAGGCTGTCTGTACGGAGTCCTTCCACGAAGAATCTTTCGATGGAGTATAGGATGCCATAGAGCAATATGATCTGACCTTCGAATTTTCTTCTGTTGTCGATATAGATAAGCACGAAGAATAAAATAAAGCACCAGATGGATTCATAAAGAAACGTCGGGTGTACGGACATACCATCTACAGTAATAGCCCATGGCAGGTCTGTCGGACCTCCGTGGGCTTCTGAATTGAAGTAATTACCCCATCTGCCGATGGACTGAGCCAGTGCAATAGTCGGCGCTACAAGGTCAAGGGCATTGAGCGGGCGCACTTTCCACAGATAACAAAGGATAACGGCCGCGCCGAACCCGAACAGAAGTCCGCCGTGGATAGCAAGACCGCCTTCTCTGGTGTTCAGTATTTTCATAATATCCCCTGCATAATAAGACCAATTGAATACGACATAATAGAGTCTGGCGCCAATTATGGCGGCAGGAATACATATTATAACGAAATTCAGCACTTGATCGGAGTTCAAATCGTGACGAGGTGCTCTTTTGCATGAAATAAGAACAGCAAGCACCATGCCGGATGTTATCAGCAGGGCATACCACATGATATCTATATTAAAAATTGTAAAAGCCACGGGATTAGGTATAGGCATAAGAGTCCTCCTTATTCATAGAGTAATTTTACACTCAAACAATTTTCTCTTCAAGAGAGTTTGTTAAAATGACTTGTGTTTGATACAATAGGAGCATGATTTACGAAAATATAATTACAGGAAAATTCATATCAAGACCTAACAGATTTATAGCGCTGGTCGAGTTGGAAGCAGAAGCGTCGGAGAGCGCGCCGGTAAAGGCGCATGTCAAAAATACAGGAAGACTTGGGGAGTTGCTCATACCGGGAGCGAAGGTGTTTCTTGAAGACCATGAGGGCAGAATGGGATCAAGAAAACTAAGATACTCTTTAATTGCCGTAAGCAAAAGCTCAGATGGCGGCGATGTTATCGTTAATGTGGATTCTCAGGCACCGAATAAGATCGTGAAAGAGGCACTCCAAAGCGGCAGACTGCTTCCTGCAGGCATTAGCGATGCGGCAAAAATAAAGGCGGAGTATAAATACGGGAATTCGCGTCTTGATTTTTATGTGGAGGATTCCAAAGGCTGCAAGCTCTTGATGGAGGTCAAAGGTGTTACTCTTGAGGATGGAGGCATTGCAAAATTCCCGGATGCGCCTACCGAGAGGGGTATAAAGCATATAGACGAATTGATAAAGGCTGTTAAAGAAGGTTACAAGGCAGCAATCGTGTTTGTCATAAAAATGAAGGGAATCAATAGATTTAGCCCCAATTATGATACTCACAAGGCTTTTGGTGAGGCTTTGGAGCATGCCAAGGCCGCAGGAGTTGAAATAATAGCAGTTGATTGCAATGTAGAAAAGGATAAACTTGAAATAGATAGCGTCATACCGACGATATTGGGTATATAGTGTATGGTTTCATAAAACTAACCACAATATATTGTGTTTGAAAAAGAGAAAAACGAAAACGTTTTCTCTTTTTTTATTTTTTGGGAGCAAAAAGCCTACGAGGTGGAGTGAAATTGTTGCGAAATGGGGTAAAGTGGTTTAAAATGGAGTATATCATAATGGGAGGGGGACTCTATGTTTGTAGGCAAATTCAACAACTCAATAGACGGTAAATCGAGAATGATCGTGCCTGCAAAATTCAGAGAGGAACTTGGAGGCAAATGTATCATTGCCAAGGCTTTGGACAGCTGTCTCACCATTTATCCCGTAGAACAGTGGGAAAAATTCGTGAAGGAAAAGCTCAGCGTACTTCCTATAGGCAACGAGAGTGCCAGAAAGTTAAGAAGGCATTTTTACTCATCTGCCGCAGAATGCGATGTGGACAAGCAGGGAAGAATAACTATACCGCAGGAGCTTAAGGAATACGCAGGCATCGATAAGGAACTTGTTACTATCGGTAGCGATATGACTATAGAAATCTGGAGCAGGGAAAGCTGGGACAAGGAGCTTGATCCTGACACAGGAGAGCTGATGAAGGCCAGTGAACTGGCAGAAAGCATGGAACAGTATGGATTTTAAACATGTTCCCGTTTTATACGAGGAGTGTCTTTCAAATCTTGAAATAAAACCGGACGGCATATACGTAGACGGAACGCTGGGTGGAGGCGGACATTCATTTGGCATAGGAAGTCGATTAAGTGAAGATGGACTTCTTATAGGAATCGATCGTGACACAGATGCACTTAAGGCGGCCGAGAAGAGACTTGAACCGCTTAAATGCGGCAAGAAACTTGTTCACAGCACTTATGCCGACATAAGAGACGTGCTTGATGATTTAGGCATACAAGGAATTGACGGAGCACTTCTTGACATAGGAGTATCGTCGTTTCAGCTGGACAATGCCGACAGAGGATTCTCATACATGCAGGATGCACCTCTTGATATGAGAATGAATGCTGAGGATGACTTTTCCGCATACGACGTGGTGAACGGATACGACAAGAATCAGCTTACCGAGATCATAAGAAAGTACGGCGAAGAAAAGTGGGCATCGCGAATCAGCGACTTCATAGTAAAAGAGAGAAAAAAAGGCAGCATTGAAACTACCGGCCAGCTGGTAGATATAATCAAGGCGGCCATACCGGCTAAAGCGAGACGAGAAGGTCCGCATCCGGCCAAAAGAACTTTCCAAGCTATAAGAATCGAAGTTAACAGTGAACTCGATCAGCTGGAAAGGGCAATAGATGAGTTTTGCGACGTGCTCAATCCGGGCGGCAGACTTTGCATAATAACCTTCCATTCACTGGAGGACAGAATAGTTAAAGAAGCATTCAACAGACGTCTCGATCCGTGTACATGCCCTAAGGAGTTTCCTGTATGTGTATGCGGCAAGGTGACAGACGTTGTGAAGGTAACAGGCAAACCAATAATATCAGGAGAGGAAGAGCTGGATAATAATCCAAGGGCCAGAAGCGCTAAGCTTAGGGTAATCGAGAAGAAGAGGTAGTGAAATGATATCACCTGAAACATGGTATGAGCATCAAAAGAATTATCAGCGTTACGGCTTTGATATGAAGCCGCAGCCTGAGCGCAAGATGCGAACCCAGAGAAAAAGGAAAATAAAGAAAATCACACTGCCTGTCGGTAATGGCAGGAAGCTGGCTTTCTCTACCGTTCTTGCAGTAGGTATCGCCATGATTATGCTTATAATCATAACTGCTTATTCAGCGGGAGTTCGTTATGATATCAATTCCATGATAAAGCAGAACCAGGAACTTATGGGCGAAATCGAGAACCTGCAGGTGAAACTTTACAGTGCCAGCAATATCGACTATATCGAAGGCAAGGCGACAGCTGAACTGGGAATGAAGTACCCGTCAGCGAAGACAAGCGTATATATTACTAATGACGATATACCGGCACCGGGATTTGCAGATGTAATAAAGGAAGAAGCATATAATTGATTTTTATAAAATATAATATGTCGTAGTTGATAAAACATTAATACGATACAAGTACCCGGACAGCTTAATATAGGAACGATGTCCGGGTTGTTTTTAAGGGAAGAAAAATGGCACCATCCAACAAGAGCAAGAAAAACTTAATATTGATATTGGGTATGGTCTTTTTATGCATGCTGCTGCTTTGCGTAAGACTCGGCTGGATACAGATAGTAAAAGGTGATGAACTGACAGACCTGGCTACACAGCAGCAAACCAGAGACACGCCAATCGAAGCGGAGCGTGGAGTCATTTATGATACTAAGGGCAATGAGCTTGCGGTAAGCGTAACTTGCTATACTGTATGGGTCCGTCCTACAGATGTTAAAGCCGCAGATTCCAAGACCGAAAGAAAAGGGAATGTAGAAAAAGTATCGAAGGCATTGGCAGAGATTCTTGATATCGAATACGACGATGTTAAAGAAATGGTTTCGCGAGAGCAGAGCATCGTTAAAATCAAGAAAGGTATAGACAAGGATACTGCAGATAAGATAAGAGGAGAAAAGCTACCGGGTGTCGAAATTTCGGAAGACACTAAGAGAAGCTATCCGCTTGGCGCTTTTGCAGCACATACACTGGGAACGGTAACCGATGATAACGCAGGACTGTCCGGTCTTGAACTGGAATATAATACATACCTCAGCGGAGTGGCAGGCAGGTGGATAAACTATACCGATACCAGTGGCAACAGACTTTCGTATGGGGAAGAGAAGTATTATCAGGCAGAAGATGGATATGGCATAGTTACTACTATCGATCAGGTCATACAACTTTATACGGAAAAAGCCATAGCGGATGTTCATAAGAAAACAAGCGCTGACAGAGTAATGGCGATTGTAATGAACCCTAAAACAGGGGATATACTAGCTATGGCACAGACGCCGGAATTTGACCTTAACGATCCGAAAACACCGCTTGATAAAGATGAGCAGAAAGCTTTGAAAAAGATGTCGGAAGAAGAGCAGGTGGCATACTGGAATAAAATGTGGAGAAACTCGCTTATAAGTGACGTATATGAGCCGGGTTCGACCTTCAAGCTGCTGACAACAGCTATAGCTCTCGAAGAAGACATAGCGACAATGGACGACACTTTCCACTGCAGCGGATCGGTTGAAGTTTCCGGTGAAACTATCCACTGCTGGCGTTCCGAGAATCCACACGGTACACAGAACTTAAAACAGGCAGTAGGTAATTCCTGTAACCCTGTATTTATAAACCTGGCAACTAAAATCGGCATAGACTTATTCTACAGTCATCTTGATACCTTCGGAATCACGGGAACTACAGGAGTTGACTTCCCGGGAGAAGGAACGGCATTACTTCAGTCAAGAGATACAGCAGGTCCTGTAGGACTTGCAACTATAGGCTTTGGTCAAGGTGTGGCCGTTACACCTATACAGCTGATAACTGCCATCAGTTCATTTGGTAACGATGGTAAGCTGATGAAGCCTAGATTAGTCAAGGAGCTTGTGGACGAAAATGGCAAGACGGTAGAAGAATATGAACCTGAAGTAGTTCGTCAGGCTGTTTCGCAGGATACTGCCTCTGAAGTATTGGATATTATGGAATACGTAGTTGCCGAAGGCGGTGGCGGTACTGCTGCGGTAGAAGGCTACAGAGTCGGTGGTAAGACAGGTACAGCTAATAAGATAAATGAATCGGGAACAGGATACAGTAACGACACATACTCATCATGTATAGCCATGGCACCAATGGAAGACCCACAGATAACAGTTCTCGTTATAGTAGACAGTCCTAAGGGAGTTCACTACGGAAGTGTTACGGCGGCGCCGGGAGTACAGAAGATATTGTCGGATACGCTTAGATATATGAATATATCTCCTGATGATGAAAGTGAAAAGGCTGCAGAGTCTGAAAAGGTAGAGGTTCCTGATGTTGTTGGCCAAAGCGTAAGCGATGCTATCGGTATATTGGGAGGCGCATCTCTTAAGTACGATACTGATAAAGATGCTGCGAAGGAAGAAGATTTTATCGTAACAAAACAATATCCGGCAGCAGGAACTAAGGTTAAAAAGGGAAGCCGAATCTATTTATATAAATAGGCAGGGAAATATGAAAAAAACGTTTATAGAAGAAATCATTCGTGCTACGAATGGCGAGCTCATAAAGGGCGATGAGAAAAACTACATAACAGGAGTAAAGCACGATTCCAGAGAATGCGAAAGCGGAGATATGTTTGTTGCCATTAAAGGCGACAATCAAGACGGACATAAATATATTCCGCAGGTAGTTGAGAAAGGATGTAATACTGTCTTCGTATCTCACACAGAAGGATGGTACGATGAAGTTGCAGAGAGTGATATCAATATCATAAAGGTGGACGATACTGTGTTTGCTTTAGGTGAGCTGGCAAAGTATTACCTTTCCACTCTTGATGTGTTAAAAATCGCAGTAACAGGCAGCGTAGGCAAAACGTCCGTAAGAGACATGATATACTATGCTCTCAGCGAGAAATACACATGTGGCAGAAACCTTAAGAACTACAACAATTTCATAGGACTTCCTATATCCATATTCCGATTTGATGAGAAAACAGAGGCTGTAGTACTTGAAATGGGCATGGATAAATTCGGTGAAATCGATAGACTTGCAAGCATTGTTAAGCCGAATATAGCAGTAATAACAAACATCGGAATGTCACATATAGAAAATCTGGGAAGCAGAGAAGGTATATTTAAGGCTAAGATGGAAGTCGCTCCGCATATAACAGGAAGGACACCGGAAGATAGCGGAATTTTGATTTTCCCTTGTGATGATGAATTCCTGACAAGAGAAAACACAAAAGGCAGCTACAGTCAGAAGATAGTAGGAGAAGACGGCAGAAGCGATTATATAATTTCCGATGTTGACGATTTCGGCCTTGAAGGTATACAATTTAATTTAGAGCATCTTGAACAGACCGCTAAAATAAGGCTGAATATACCGGGAAGACATAACTCTGTAAACGCAGCACTTGCTCTGGCAGTTGCCGGTGCAGCGGGAGTTTCGATAAACGAAGCTCAGCAAGGACTGCTAAAGACAGAACTTACGGGAAGTCGTCTTAAAAACATCAAGACAGACAAACTCAGCATAATAGACGACACTTATAATGCTAATCCGGATTCAATGAAGAGTGCAGCCAAAGTACTCGAACTGAGCGAAGGAAAGGGCAGAAAAATCGCCATTCTCGGCGATATGTTTGAGCTGGGTGAAGAAAGTGAACGTCAGCATTACGGCGTAGGTCTTTTCGTGAGAGGTCTTAGAGTGGATGCGCTGATAGCAATAGGCGATAAGGCGGAAAAAATCGCAGAAGGAGCTGCGGGAGGAAATGCAGAGGTGGCCTATTACAAAAATAAAGAAGACTTTTTCAAAGAAATTGATCGATTTATTGGGAATGGGGATATAATCTTAGTTAAAGGTTCCAGAGGAATGAAGATGGAACAAATAGTAGAGAAGCTAACAGAATTTTAGGAGTAGTTATGAGTTACACTAGTATCGGGATAATAATCTTAATAGCGTTTGTGATTTCAGTAGCAGTGACTAAATACGAAATCCCAATCTTAAGAGCGAAGGCGGGCCAGAATATTAGAGAAGACGGGCCTGAATCACATTTATCAAAGGCCGGAACGCCTAGTATGGGCGGTATTGCCATAATACTGGCAGCTGTACTGGCAACTTTGATAGGTGGAATGATTTGGGGAGCCAAGCCGACTGACATATTGATAATATTGTTTGTTTTCATAGGCTTTGGTCTTATAGGCTTCTTCGACGACTATCTCAAAGTTATCAAAAAGGTAAACCTGGGCTTGAGAGCATATCAGAAATTTGGTCTGCAGATAATTATTTCCGTAGCGCTGGCAGTATTTCTTGCTGTAAGTGACGGCGGTAATACCTTCGTGTATATCCCTATAGCAGATGTATATATTGATTTCGGAATTTGGTATATTCCATTCATCGTATTTGCAGTGCTGGCGATGACAAATGCAGTAAACCTGACAGACGGCCTTGACGGTCTTGCGTCTGGAGTTACTGCTTTGGTAACGTTGTTTTTCGCAGTAGCAGGCATAGCTTACGGAGTTGTTTCAGGTGCATATTTCTGTGCGGCTCTCTGCGGCGGATGTCTGGGATTCCTTGTTTTCAACAAGAATCCTGCCAAGATCTTCATGGGAGATACAGGGTCGCTTGCTCTTGGCGGCGGACTGGCGGCAGCAGCAATAGTTATGAAGCTGGAGTTGCTTCTTCCGATAGTTGGACTCATTTATGTTATCGAAGCGCTTTCAGTAATTCTTCAGGTAGGATACTTCAAGCTTACTAAAGGTAAGAGAATATTTAAGATGGCGCCTATTCACCATCATTTTGAAAAGTGCGGATATAAGGAAGTTCAGGTAGTTGTGGCGTTTTGGATATTCACGGTACTGTGCTGCCTGATAGGTTTTATCATCATTTAGAAGGTGTAATATGAAAGACAAAAAAGTATTGATCGTAGGGATGGGAAATTCAGGTAAAGCTGCTGCTGAGGCAATGGTAGAGCTTGGTGCCGATGTATCCGTACAAGATAGTAAAACCGAAGATAAAATAGATCCTCAGCTGATGACATTTTTAAAGGAAAACAAGGTAAACTGTTACCTGGCAGAAACTCCTAAGGATATGTCACAGTTTGACATGCTCATAGTGAGCCCGGGAGTTCCTCTCGAGCTCGGATTTATCAAAGAAGCGCGTGAAGCGGGAGCGGAGATAATAGGTGAACTGGAAGTAGCATACAGACTCGGACGCGGTAAATATGTGGCTATTACAGGGACAAATGGTAAGACTACCACAACCTCACTGGTTGGCGAAATATATAAGGCGGCGGCAAAGGACACTCACGTCGTAGGCAATATCGGGGTAGCCGTTATTTCCAAAGCGCTTTCTGTCGATGATGACAGCTGTCTCGTTACAGAGTGCAGCAGTTTTCAGCTGGAATCGATAAAGGAATTTGCTCCTGAAGTATCGGCAATACTTAATTTGACACCTGACCATCTCGACAGACATAAGACAATGGAAAACTACGGAGCTGCAAAGGCGCAGATTTTTGCAAATCAGGACAGCTCACGTTACTGTGTAATAAATTACGATGATAAGGAATGCTTCAAGCTTGCGAAAGATTGTAAGGCTAAGGTTGTTCCTTTCAGCAGATTGGAAGAGCTTGAATTCGGTGCTTTTGTAAAGAACGGCAAGCTAGTTATAAAAGAAGAAGACGGCAGCATTATAGAAATTTGCGGTGCCGATGAATTAAAAATACCGGGAGCACATAATCTGGAGAACGCTTTGGCAGCATGCGCGATAGCTTACTTTGGAGGAATTGATAAAGATGTGATTGCGAAGGTATTAAGAACTTTTGCAGGAGTAGAGCATAGAATTGAGCTTTGCGGTGAAATAAACGGAGTAAGATACGTAAACGATTCAAAAGGCACTAACCCGGATGCGGCAATCAAGGCTATTGAGGCCATGAAGGAAAATATAATCTTAATAGCAGGAGGATACGATAAAAACTCATCTTTTGATGAATTTGTCGATGCTTTTGACGGCAAACTGAAGGCGCTGCTTCTGCTTGGAAAGACTGCAACCAAGATCAAGGATGCGGCTGAAAAAGTAGGATTTACGAATTCTATAATCTTGAAAGATATGGACGCTTGCGTAAAGGAAGCGCACAGAATAGCGCAGCCGGGAGACGTGGTGCTTCTGTCACCTGCATGTGCAAGCTGGGATATGTATACCAGCTTTGAAGAAAGAGGCAGACATTTTAAGAATTGCGTAGAAGCACTCAGGAAATAACCTGAAGGGGAAAGAGTTAATTGGCAAAAAAGATTAGAAGGAAGAAAAACAACTTAAAAAAGGAAAGATCGGCAGATTTTCTTCTGATGATCTTCACGCTAAGCCTTGTTATTTTCGGACTGATCATGGTTTTCAGTGCCAGCTATTATTACTCCATAAGCCAAGACGGCACGCCTTACAGCTATTTGAAAAAGCATGGGGCATGGGCTATGATCGGCTTCGGGTTAATGATGTTTGCTGCGTCGACAGACTACCGGAAATATAAGAAACTGGCAATACCGGGAATCATTATAAGTGTAGCATTGCTATGTTTGATTTTCACTCCGCTTGGAGTAACCGTTAACGGGGCGACAAGATGGATCGGTGTGGGCTCGATAACGTTGATGCCGGGAGAAATTGCGAAACTGGCAGCGATATTGTTCGTTTCATGGTATTTAAGCGAAGACATGAGCAGGATCGGCTCTATCAAACGAGGCATACTGCCGATGCTGGGCATAATGGCAGTTCTTGCGGGATTGATAATAAAACAGCCGAACCTTTCTACGGCGATAACGGTATGCGGGATCATAGTAGCCATGATGCTGGTGGCCGGAATGAAATGGCGTTATTTCTTCGGTGCAGCAGGAGCAGGTGTTGCAGGAATATTGAGCATATTGCTCTTTATGAAGGATAGTTACTGGTATACGCGATTGACCAGTTTTACAGATCCGTTTGCAGACCCGCTTAATGAAGGTTATCAGGCAGTACAGTCACTGTTGGCTCTTGGCTCGGGAGGATTGTTCGGAGTTGGGCTCGGCAAGAGCGTACAGAAAAACCTATATTTGCCGGAACCTCAGAACGACTTCATATTGGCGATAATAGGAGAAGAACTCGGATTTATAGGAGTGTTGTTGTTAATGGCACTTTACTGCCTGTTCCTATGGAGAGGCATACATGTAGCCATAAATGCGCCCGATCAGTTCGGAATGCTTCTTGGTTCAGGTATAGTGCTTATGGTTGCTATACAGGTTATACTGAATATTGCTGTAGTAACTTCATCAATGCCGGCAACAGGTATAAATCTGCCGTTTATCAGTTATGGAGGAAATGCACTGCTGATATTTATGTTCTCAGCAGGTGTTCTGATAAATATATCGAGGCATAGCCCGAAGAATACAGGAGTTGAATAAATGAGAGTTTTAATGACTTGCGGAGGCACAGGCGGACACATTTATCCTGCAGTTGCCATTGCGGACGAAATCAAAAGACGTAATGAGAACGCCGAAATACTTTTTGTAGGTGGAGAAATAGGCATGGAAGGTGAACTCGTTCCAAAGAGCGGGTATGAAATCAAACTCATTCCGGCAGATGGATTTAACAGAAAAGATATGAGAAAGAATTTCGTCGCAGCCAAAAGAATTATTCAGGGCCTAAGCAGAGCTTCAAAAATAATCGACGAATACAAGCCGGATATTGTTATAGGTACAGGCGGATATGCCAGTGCGCCTGTAATGAAGACTGCTCAGAAAAAAGGTATACCGACATATATCCATGAGCAAAATGCCTTCCCCGGTGTATCTAATAAGATTCAGGAAAAGCAGGCTAAAAGAGTTTTTCTTGGATTCAAGGAAGCGAGCGATTACTTCAAACATCCCGAAAAGCATATAGTTTGCGGCAATCCTGTCAGAGAAGATTTTATTAAGGCTGATAGGGAAAAGGCTAGGCAGGCATTGGGATTCGGACCTGAAGATTTCGTTGTACTGGCCTTTGGCGGAAGCCAGGGTGCAGGCAGAGTAAATCAGGCAATGATGAAAGTTATCGAAGCTTTTAACGGAGTTGACGGAGTTAAAATATGCCTGGGAACAGGCGGATATTATTACGACCTGATACTAAAAGATTTCGAAAGTGACGGAATAACGATAGAAGACAATATCAAGATATTGAAATATATAGATGATATGCCGACATACCTTGCGGCGGCAGATCTTGTAATCAGCCGAAGCGGTGCGCTTACGGTTGCCGAAGTAACAGTTTGCGGTGTGCCTGCTGTATTCATTCCTTCGCCAAACGTAACAGGGAATCACCAATTCTTTAATGCGAGAGCAGTTTCCGAAAAAGGCGGAGCAATCATCATCGAGGAAAATGATCTTGATAACGAAGCTCTTATCAAAACAATACAAGGTTTGAAAAACGACTCTGAGGCTCTTAAAGAAATGGCAAAAAAATGCGCAGACTGCGCTTTGCCTGAGGCCGTAAGTATAATTTATGATAATATCATAACATCATATGCAGAATAAAATGTAACAGATAAAACACCTTCAACATATCATGAAATATGTTCGGAGGTGTTTTTTTGGAAGAATATCTTATAAAAGGCGGAAAGAAACTTGACGGTGCAGTGAAAATATCAGGGGCGAAAAATGCTGCCCTGCCGATACTCGCAGCAGCTGTTATGACACGCGGTGAAAATGTTTTTACCGCCTGCCCGCAAATCTCTGATGTCAGCAGCATGCTGAAGATCCTGCAATCCTTGGGGTGCAAGGTGGACGGAAGCAAAGAGACGGTGTCGGTCGATGCGTCTATGATGAACAGATGCAGGATACCGGACAGTTTGATGAAGGAAATGAGGTCGAGCGTTTTTCTCGCAGGAGCGCTGCTCACAAGGTGCGGAGAGGCTGTGATAAGCAGTCCCGGTGGATGCGATATTGGGAAAAGACCTATAGATATACATATCAGCGGACTTGAAAAATTGGGGGCGAAAATAGAGCAGAAAGACGGATGCATATTGATAAAAGGAAATAAACTTGAAGCTGCAGACGTGATAATGCCTTACCCAAGTGTCGGGGCAACCGAAAACATCATGATGGCGGCGATAGGGGCAAAGGGGACTACAAGACTTATAAATTGCGCCAGAGAGCCGGAAATAGCAGACCTTCAGAATTACATAAACAGATGCGGAGGAAAGATAAGCGGTGCCGGAACAGGCGTGATAACAGTCGAAGGCGGCAGAGAGCTTAAGGGGTGCGAGCATAGGATAATGGCAGACAGAATAGAAGCCGGCACATATTTACTGATGGCCTTGGCGACAGAAGGTCGTGTGTTTCTAGACGGCATAAGCAGGCCATTGATAGAGCCTCTTATGAGAATTCTGGAAAATGCGGGATATGATATAAAATCGTCTCAGGAGTGGATATGGGCTTCATATACAGGCGGGAGGAATATACACGGGATAATACGTACGGCACCATATCCGGGATTTCCCACAGATCTTCAGCCGCAGATGACAACATTTCTTGCCAAGGCGGGTGCGGGAGCGATAATAGAGGAAAACATATTTGAAAAACGCTTTGAATATGTAAAACAACTGAAAAAAATGGGTGCAGATATTGAAATATTTGAAAATAAAGTTATAATAAGAAATAACAATATATTGTGTGGTGCGCAAGTTGAGGCCCAAGACCTAAGAGGTGGCGCGGCTTTGGTGATTGCAGGGCTTATGGCCGACGGTAGCACTGTTGTGCGAAACACTAAATATATTAAAAGGGGATATGGCGAGTTTACAGAGAAAATAAAAGGTTTAGGTGGAGAAATCACGGTAAATGAGAACTGACAACCGCACTGAGAAAAGTGTCAAAAAGAAAAAAAGAAAGAAAAAGCGGTATCTGCTGAAATTAGTGATAATTATTTTGGCTTGTATAGGACTTCATTTTCTTCTTCATATTGATTATTTCACCGTAGACGGTATAACTGTCGCAGGCAACAAAGAGATAGCCGATCAGGAAATCCTAAAGCTTTCGCAGATAGAAAAAGGCGAGAATATATTTGATGCACATCCTGTTTTCGCGCAGCGACGCATAAAGAAAAATCTTTATATCGAGGATGTTGATGTTAAAAGAAAGCTTCCGAACATGATAGAAATCGTCGTGACAGAACGAAGCGGTAAAGCGCAGTTCGTTAAGGGGAAAAACTTTATTGTTACGGATAACGAAGGTTTGGTATTGGAAATTGCCAAGGAAGAACAGCGCGCTACCTTGGTTGAGAATACAAAAGTTCAAAAGGCGAAGCTTGATAAAACCATAGAGGTCAAGGAAGAAGAAACTTATGAAAAAGCCATGGAACTTATAAAGGCGGCTGAAACGGGAGACTTGTATTTCAAGCGATTAAACATCGAAGGAAAACAAGTCGAAGCGTATATATATGACAAGCTGGTATGCGTGGGAAAATACGATGAAGTTCTCAGCAGCATCAATTCCGGTGCACTAAAAACAGTAGTGTTTGACCTGTATCAGAAAGGCATCAAAAGTGGCACTATTAATATAGGAACTAATAATTATTGTTCCTTTACGCCATAGCAAATATATGATATAATTTGATAGTTAATTAATTAAGATTAAGGGGAGGTACTTCTGAATGTTACAATTTGAGATGAATGACTCGACGCTGCAGGAGATAAAAGTAATTGGAGTCGGCGGTGGCGGATGTAACGCAGTTAACAGAATGATAGAAGGCGGCATGAGAGGCGTGTCTTTCGTTGCTGTGAATACGGACAAGCAGGCACTTGCCAAGAGCAAGGCTGAAACAAAAATCCAGATCGGAGAAAAGCTGACGAAAGGACTGGGCGCAGGCGGAAATCCTGAGGTTGGTCAGAAATCAGCAGAAGAAAACCTCGAAGATCTTGAAAAGTTCATTGCAGGTTCCGACATGATATTCGTAACTTGCGGAATGGGCGGCGGCACAGGAACAGGTGCAGCTCCTATCATCGCTAAAATCGCAAAGGATATGGGTATCCTTACTGTAGGCGTGGTAACAAAGCCTTTTAGATTCGAAGGAAGAAAAAGAGGGGAACACGCAGAACTTGGTATTAAATTCTTAAAGAAGTATGTTGACTCACTTGTAGTAGTACCTAATGATAAATTACTTGAAACAGTACAGGAACAGACATCACTGCTTGAAGCATTCGCTATGGCAGACGATGTACTGAAGCTCGGAGTTCAGGGCATTTCCGATATCATCGTAGACGATGCGCTGATCAATCTGGACTTCGCCGATGTTACAACTATCATGAAGGACAGAGGCGTAGTACATATGGGCGTTGGAAGAGGCAGAGGCGAAACAAAGCTCGCAGATGCAGTAAACGGCGCTGTAAACAGCCCGCTGCTTGAAACTAAGATTTCCGGAGCCAAGGCAGTACTCATCAACATCACAGGCGGCAGAGACCTCACTATGTTTGATGTGGACAAGGTGGCAACTCAGATCGATGATGAAGCAGATGAAAACGCTATTATTATCCTGGGAGCTTCCATCAAGGAAGAAATGCAGGATGAAATATCCGTTACAGTTATCGCAGCAGGTTTTGATAAGACCGGCAGCGTAGACATTCTTAACAGTCCGGTAATCCCTGCGAAGGCACCGGAAGCTGTAGCAGCTGCAGAGGAAGAAACTCCTGCAGATGATAGTTACAGAGGAGCGTCACGTATAGACATCCCTACTTTCTTACAGAGATAACGGAAAAAATGCTTATATAATAGCCGGTCAAAAGCCGGCTATTTTCCAGTTTATGAAAACAATAAAATCTAAAGACAATTCAACATACAAGTCGGCTGTAAAGCTGACTAAAAAGAAATATCGCGATGAGACAGGCATGTATCTTCTTGAGGGGATTAAGCCTCTGGAAGACGCTATCGCTATGGGAATAGAGGTGAAAACCATATTCGTAAGCGAGGGTGTGAGCGTGCCTGATAATTTTCCTGAAGAGTTATGCATGATGCTTGAAAAAAAGCTTTTTGCAAATCTTTCGGATACCGATACGTCGCAGGGAGTCGTTGCTGTGGTCAGAAAGGACCTGTGCAGCTTTGAAGCTTTTGCAGAAGCGGCATCAGAAGGCGCAGGAAACGTTGTGATTCTTGACAGACTTCAGGATCCCGGAAACATAGGAACGATAATCAGGACAGCAGAGGCTGCCGGATATAAGGGAATCATTACAATATCCGGAACTGCAGATGTTTATTCACCTAAGGTGGTAAGGGCAGCTGCGGGCTCTCTGTTCAGAATGAACGTCATCGGAGCAGTTAATGCAGAAGATGCGGCACAGATGGTAAGTAAGATGGGCAAAAAACTCACGGTCACTTGCCTTGAAAATGCAGAGAACTGCTTTGAGGCAGATCTAACTGAAGATATCGCACTTGTCATCGGTAACGAAGGCAGGGGCGTTAGCGAAAGGCTTATGGAACTTTCGGATATACGAGTGAGTATACCAATGGCAGGTTCGATTGAATCGCTAAATGCGGCGGTGGCGGCCGGCATACTCATGTATCAGTCACAAAAGAAAAACTATGAGAGGTAAAGAAAATGCAAGCTCAGTTGAACAAAATTTTAGAAGAAGCTAAAGCGCAGCTGCAGGCAGCTGAAACACTGGCACAGACAGATGAGATAAGAGTTAAGGTGCTGGGCAAGAAGGGTCAGCTTACAGAAATCCTGAGAGGAATGGGTAAACTGTCACCTGAAGAAAGAAAAGTAACAGGTCAGATGGCCAATGCAGTAAGAGCGGAAATCGAAGGCCTACTGGAAGAGAAATTCGAAGCAGTTAAAAAGGCTGCTAAGGAAGCTCAGTTTAAGGCTGAAAAGATCGACGTTACAGAGCCGGGTAAAGATGTCAACGTTGGTGTTAAGCACCCCGTAACAATAACTATCGAAGAGATTTCCAAGGTATTTATGAACATGGGATTCTCTATCGTTGAAGGCCCTGAAGTTGAAACGGTTTTCAACAACTTTGACGGACTCAACGCAGGTCCTAATCATCCTGCCAGAGATATGACTGATACATTCTATATCACAGAAGATATCCTTCTGAGAACACAGACATCAACTGTACAGGTAAGAACACTGCAGAAGCAGCAGCCTCCTATCAAGGTGATCGCTCCGGGAAGAACGTTCAGATGCGACACTCCTGATGCTACACACTCACCTATGTTCCATCAGATAGAAGGACTTGTAGTAGATGAAGGTATCACTATGGCAGATCTGAAGGGAACTTTGGACAGCTTTGCTAAGCAGCTCTTCGGACCTGAAACAAAAACTAAGTTCAGACCTCACCACTTCCCGTTCACTGAACCAAGTGCTGAAATGGACGTATCATGTTTCAAGTGCGGCGGTAAAGGCTGCAGAGTATGCAAAGGCAGCGGCTGGATCGAAATCCTGGGCTGCGGCATGGTGCATCCTAACGTGCTGAAGGTAGGCAATATCGACACAGAAAAATACACCGGTTTCGCCTTTGGTATCGGCGTAGAAAGAGTTGCTATGCTGAAGTACGGTGTTGATGACATCCGTCTTTTCTACGAAAACGACATGCGTTTCATCAATCAGTTCAAATAGGAGGTTAAACAGATGTTAGTTCCAATCGAATGGCTAAATGATTATATAGACACAAAAGATATAGATATTACAGAGTTTTGCGACCGCATGATCATGTCAGGATCAAACCTGGAAACATGTGAACA
>JAUMXT010000108.1 GCA_030529015.1 Bacillota bacterium
CATTCTTCAACGGATACAGACCACAGTTCTATTTCAGAACAACAGACGTAACAGGCGATCTGCAGCTTCCAGAAGGAACAGAAATGTGCATGCCTGGAGATAACATCACAATGACAATCAGCCTGATCACTCCAATCGCTATCGAAGAAGGACTGAGATTCGCGATCAGAGAAGGCGGAAGAACAGTTGGTTCCGGCGTTGTAACTGAAATCATCGAATAATTTCAGCATATAAATGCATATTAAAAGAGACCTCATAAGAGGTCTCTTTTTTAGTTCGTTTTAATTTTTAAATGTCACCGAATCGCTTCCTAAAAGTTCCTTGGTATTGAAGTTATATAAGTTGAATGTCAGCTTACCTTCTCGTCCAAATACAGGAATAGAATACTGGAAGCGTGCGCTTATTTTATCGCCGGATTTCCATTCGGAGTCCAAGTTATATATTTCATTATGTCCGTCAGGCCACTTAACTTCGTAATAGAGGCGGATGGTTTCTTCAGGTTCACCACCGCTTAACGATGTGTGGAAGTAAACGGTTTCTTTACGGCTTACAGTGCTTTTGTCGGTCGAATAGTCGGATTCAGAGGTGTTGGCAACTATTGAAACATGCCATGCGTAATAGCTGTCATAAAGCTCTTTAGCACCCGGGTAGTCGGCCTCGACAAGTTCCTCGAGGTATGCTTCAACCTGATCTGTTCTGTCATCCATAAACGCCTTAACATATGCCAGTTTAGTTTCGTTTATCTTTTCCTGAACATCGTCTCCGGGAGCTATTTCAGCGGCTACCATGTAGACACCCAGAGCTTTTTCGTATTCGTCATCAGCTAGGTAGGCATCACCCATACCTATGTAGCAGAGCCGAATCTTTTCATATAAGCTATCGTCCTTTTTAAGATCCATGGCCGTTTCGTATGAAGCTATGGCCTCTTCGAATTTAGCCTCTTCGTAGTATTTGTCTCCGATAAGAACATGACACTTCACTATCATGGCCTTTGAATCCTTATAATCTCCGAGGGATGTATATATCTCGATTGCCTCTGCATACTTGCCGTCTTCCATAAGCTGAACAGCTTCTTCATACTGCATCGCAGGTGCTGCCATATGCTTATATATTGCAAAACCGCAGGCCCCGATAAGTATAAGTACTGCTGCTATGGCAATAGCTATCTTCGTTTTGGATTTAGACTTTGGCTTAATGTTCTGCTGAACTGTCACGGCAGTTTCTATCGGAACAACCTTGGTGAGATCTTCACCTGAAGCTTCTCTCTCTTTTCTGTGGTTTTCTTTTTCTGCATATTGAACAGCTTCCTTGTCAGCCTTTTCTTTGCTTTTCTTAAGCTTCTTGTCCAGTTTTCCTATTTCACCGGTTGGCTTGTGGAGTATGAACAAAGACCTGAGAAGTTCACGCTCAAGGCCACAGCTTTTACAGCTGTCACCCTTGTTGATATGTCCGCAGCTGCAGGACCAGTAGTCTCCGAACTCTTCAAACCAATATTTAGGTTTAGTCGGTGCGGAAGCGAACTGTTCTATTATGTCTTCATATATATCGTCATCAGGAGTGAGGGGGCGCGGTTCATAGACTTGAGTAGGCTGACCTTCGGCAATATCCATCCTGGTGTCGGCAAGTGTCTTCCTATCGACTGTTTCTACAGTGTCTTCAAGTGATGGAACCTCTTCTATATCTGTAACGATAGTCATTGTATCGAATTCTTTTTCATGAATTATTTTCTTGATTTTTTTCAATGGTTTGCTCCTCGTAACATACAAATCATGTATTCATATTGTAACATTAAAGGCGTTTCATAACAAGGTTTCAAACGCTGCGGAAATAGCCTATAAAGTATTTGCAAGTATTTTGTATAATTTTCTGAACATAGTTGACAATTATGTTTTAATACGATAAAGTATACGAAATATGTTGTACTTACTTTAGTACATAGGAGGGGAACTATGACTCAAAGAAGAATGAAAACTATGGATGGAAACACAGCGGCAGCTCATGTTTCGTATGCATTCACAGATGTTGCTTCCATCTATCCTATAACACCATCATCAACAATGGCTGAAGTTGTTGATGAATGGGCTGCATATGGCCGAAAAAATATTTTTGGACAGACAGTTAAAATCGCAGAACTCCAGTCAGAAGCAGGTGCAGCAGGTGCAGTACACGGATCCTTGTCAGCAGGGGCTTTAAGTACTACTTATACTGCGTCACAAGGTCTGCTTTTGATGATACCTAACATGTATAAGATAGCAGGGGAACTGCTGCCGGGCGTTTTTCACGTAGCGGCAAGAAGTGTTTCCACACATGCGCTTTGCATATTCGGGGATCACTCAGACGTTATGGCAACTAGACAGACAGGGTTTGCAATGCTGGCATCAAGCTCGGTTCAGGAAGTAATGGACCTTGGCGGCATCGCACATCTGTCAGCTATAAAGGGAAGAATACCTTTCCTGCATTTCTTTGACGGCTTCAGAACTTCTCACGAAGTTCAGAAGTTAGAAGTGTTCAGTTATGAAGACTTCCGTAAACTGGTTGACTGGGATGCTATTCAGGAATTCAGAGACAGAGCGCTTAATCCTGAACACCCTGTAATCAGAGGAACTGCGCAGAATCCTGATATCTTCTTCCAGGGAAGAGAAGCTTCCAACAAGTTCTACGATGAAATTCCTGAAGTAGTAGTTGAATATATGAATAAAGTCAGCGAACTGACAGGCAGAAGCTACAAGCCGTTCGACTATGTAGGTGCACCTGATGCCGAAAATATCATCGTAGCTATGGGATCCGTATGTGAAACAATCGAAGAAACCATGAACAAGATGGTAGCTGAAGGCCACAGAGTAGGCCTCATAAAAGTGCGCCTTTACAGACCATTTGTTAAGAAGTACTTTATGGACGTTCTGCCTAAGACTGTTGAAAGAATAGCAGTTCTCGACAGAACTAAGGAGCCCGGCGCTTTGGGAGAACCTCTGTATCAGGACATCAAGACTATGCTTTACGGAGAAAAGAATGCTCCTGAGGTTTACGGCGGACGTTACGGTATCGGATCTAAGGATACTACTCCGGGTATGGTCCATGCGGTTTACGACAACCTTTATCATAAGAAGCCAAAGAATAACTTCACAGTTGGTATTGAGGATGATGTTACAGGTAGATCGCTTCCATATACAGAAGGTATTGCCAGAGAGCCTGAAGGAACTATTAAGTGTAAGTTCTGGGGTCTCGGTTCCGACGGTACTGTAGGTGCGAATAAGACTGCGATCAAGATTATCGGGGATAAGACTGATTTGTATGCTCAAGGTTACTTCGCATATGACTCTAAGAAATCCGGAGGTCTGACAGTATCTCACCTTAGATTCGGCGAACATCCTATCCAGTCCACATATCTCATCAATCAGGCAGACTTTGTAGCTTGCCATAACCAGGCATATGTGAGACAGTACGATATGCTCAAGGATCTTAAGAAGGGCGGAACCTTCCTGATGAACTGTCTGTGGAAGGACGAAGAAATCGGAGATGTACTGCCGGCAAGAATGAAGAGACAGCTGGCTAAAAAGGATATCAACTTCTATGTAATAGATGCGTGGAAGATAGCTGAAGAAATCGGTCTTGGAAGCAGGGTCAACATGATCATGCAGGCTGCGTTCTTCAAACTGACAGGCGTAATTCCTATTGACGATGCAGTAAAATACCTTAAGGAAGGTATTGAGAAAACATATAAGAGAAAAGGTCAGCGCATAGTAGATATGAACTGTGCAGCCGTAGATCTCGGCATAGCTGCCATCAGAAAGATAGAAATTCCGGAAGAATGGGCAGATGCAGAGGATCCAAAGGGCAAGTACGAAGAGCTTCCTGAATTCATTGAAGAGATCCTGATTCCTATGAACAGACAGGAAGGCGAAGACCTCCCAGTAAGTGCATTTAACGGTATCGAAGACGGAACATTCCCTTCGGGAACAGCTGCTTATGAAAAGCGCGGGGTAGCCGTTTATCTGCCTGAATGGCAGGCTGACAAGTGCATTCAGTGCAATCAGTGTTCGTTCGTATGTCCGCATGCAGCTATAAGACCTATGCTGCTCACTGAAGCAGAAAGAGTATCGGCACCTGAAGAGTTTGAAACTATCAAGGCAAACGGTAAGGGCTTCGAAGGTCTCCATTACAGAATGCAGATTTCAGCTCTTGATTGTCTCGGTTGCGGTAACTGTGCTGATATATGTCCTGCTAAGGAAAGCGCACTGGTTATGAAACCATATGCGCAGGTTGTTAAAGAACAGAAAAACTGGGATTACGGAATCAAGCTTCCTAGAAAGACTGAAAAGGCTGACGTTAATACAGTTAAGGGCAGCCAGTTCGCGAAGCCGTACATCGAGTTTTCCGGTGCATGTGCAGGCTGCGGAGAAACTCCGTATATCAAGCTTGCTACACAGCTGTTCGGTGACAGAATGATGATTGCCAATGCTACAGGATGTTCATCTATCTGGGGCGCATCGGCACCATCTATGCCTTATTGTAAGGATGAAAACGGCAGAGGACCTGCTTGGTCGAATTCACTGTTTGAAGACAATGCAGAGTATGGATATGGAATGCTTCTGGCAGACAAGCAGATGAGAGAAAAAATCGAGCACAACATGAAGGCTCTGCTGGAACTTGATGTTGACGAAAGACTTAAAGAAGCTATGGAAGAATGGCTTGAATATAAGGATGACGGTAAGGAAACAAGAGCTAAGAGCGAAAAGGTAGTGGAAGCGATCAAGAACATGAACACATCTGACGCTGTAGTAAATATGCTTTGCGACAGAATCATGGAGCTTAAGGATTATCTTGTTAAGAAGTCAATTTGGGCTCTTGGCGGTGACGGTTGGGCTTACGATATCGGTTACGGTGGTTTGGACCACGTGCTGGCATCGGGAGAAAACATCAACATTCTGGTATTCGACACAGAAGTGTATTCCAATACAGGCGGTCAGGCTTCCAAGTCTACACCTGCAGCTGCCATAGCTAAGTTCGCGGCATCAGGTAAGAGAATCAAGAAGAAGGATCTTGGCCTCATGGCTATGTCATACGGATACGTATATGTTGCTCAAGTAGGAATGGGTGCTGATAAGAATCAGCTGATGAAGGCGATGATCGAGGCTGAAAGCTACGACGGACCATCATTGATCATAGCATACGCTCCATGCATCAACCACGGACTCAAAAAGGGCATGGGCAAGGCTCAGGAAAATATCAAGGATGCTGTAGATTCAGGTTACTGGCATCTTTACAGATACAACCCTGAACTTAAGAAGAAGGGTCAGAATCCGTTCACTCTGGATTCCAAGGAGCCGACAGCAAGCTTCAAGGATTTCATTATGGATCAGGTTAGATACTCATCACTGGCCAAGGAATTCCCTGATATCGCAGATAAGCTCTTCGCTATGACAGAGGAAGATGCTAAGGCTAAATACAATACTTATAAAGAACTGGCAGCAAGAGAAACTGCACTGCTGTAGGCGGGTCGTTGGCGCGAGTTACATGG